>NZ_JAKUFT010000037.1:0-51060 GCF_022663605.1 Bacillus cereus group sp. BfR-BA-01379 | reverse complement strand
TCGTTGTAGAGGGCTTGTTGATTTCTAAAAATGCAGTAGGATATTCGACACCGAAGATTAGGAAGGGGAAGCGTGGGTTAAAGATTGGTTTACACGAATCAAAGCGTTTATGGATCGTTCCAATTTTTATTCTTGTACCAGGTGACGCGGTAACACAATTTATTTCATGGTGGCCTGTCGTTTCAATAGGTTCAGATACATATTCTCTATTCCTCGTTCCATTTTTAATTGGATTTATGAGAAGGATTAGAAGCTATGAGCCAACGGAAGCTTTATTATTTACAGGAAGACGTGTGTACGGATTAGCAGGACTTGTGCTTGTTTTAGGAATCGCAAGTTATTGGTGGCACGTACTTGCCATTATCGCGATGGGAGTCGCAATGCTTGGACGTTTCACAATTTCCATGCAAGAAAAAATTGCGGATGAGACAAGACCGGCGTATTTCGCTGCACATAATGATGGACTTGTTGTATTAGATACAATCCCGAATACAATTGGGGCAGAGCTGAATTTACTGCCTGGAGAAGTGATTACGAAAGTAAATGGAGTCATTCCAAGAAGTGCTGAGGAATTTTATGATGCGCTTCAAACGAAGACGACAGGAGCATTTTGCAAGTTAGAAGTATTAGATACTAATGGAGAGCTTCGCCTTGCTCAAACGGCATTATACGCCGGAGGACATCACGAATTAGGTGTTGTGTTTGTTCAGCAGGAGCATGAGTGGGATTCGGAAGCGATGTAATAGAAGAAAAGGGTATCACCTTGTGGTGATACCCTTTTTGGTTTGAACGGGATTAATAGTAAATGAAATTTATATCAGCGACTATCCAAATATATCGACTTCCCGGCAAAAAACGACAACTCTCGCAAACCTTATTTTAGTTTCATAGTCGAATCACTTGAATAATTATTTGATAATGGTTATCATTTAGGGAGTCTTTTTAATTTTGGAAAATGGAGGGAAGATATGCTACGTAAATTTTTTTCTTACTATAAACCGTATAAAGGTTTATTTATACTCGATTTTTCTTGCGCAGTTGTCGCAGGGTTATTAGAACTTGGCTTCCCGCTTATCGTAAATCAATTTATTGATAAGTTATTGCCAGGGCAAAACTGGACGCTTATTTTATGGGCTTGTTTCGGTTTACTTGCAGTGTATATTTTAAATGCAGGCTTACAATACGTCGTTACATATTGGGGGCATATGCTTGGCGTTAACATTGAAACGGATATGAGGCAGAAATTGTTTGATCACATTCAAAAGCTATCATTCAGATTTTTTGACAATAATAAAACAGGTCATTTAATTTCACGTCTTACAAACGACTTAATGGAGATTGGGGAAATTGCTCACCATGGGCCAGAAGATTTATTTATCGCTGTTATGACTTTAGTTGGGGCATTCTCATTTATGATGATGATCAACTGGAAGTTAGCGCTATTAACGTTCTTCGTTATTCCATTCTTATTATGGTTGGCACTTTACTTCAATAAAAAAATGACAGGTACGTTTAGACGTTTATTCTCAGACGTTGCTGATTTTAATGCATGTATTGAGAACAATGTTGGCGGTATCCGCGTTGTACAAGCATTCGGAAATGAAAAGTTTGAGAAAGAGCAATTTGCTGTTAACAACGCTCGTTTCCGTACAACGAAATTAATGGCGTATAAAATTATGGCGTTAAATTCGTCAATTAGTTATATGCTCATGCGTCTTGTAACGCTCTTCGTCTTAATATGCGGTACATGGTTTGTGTTGCAAGGTGAATTAACGTACGGTGGATTTATAGGATTTGTTCTGTTAACGAATATTTTCTTCCGCCCAATTGAAAAAATTAATGCAGTAATCGAGAGTTATCCGAAAGGGATCGCTGGTTTTAAGAGATATGTAGAGCTTCTTGAAACTGAGCCAGATATTGTAGACGCTAAAGATGCGATGGAAGTTAAACATGTACATGGTGATATTCAATATAGCAACATTACATTCGGATATGAAAACAAAGAACCGATTTTAAATGATATTAGTTTGAAAATACATGCAGGGGAAACAGTTGCGTTCGTTGGACCATCAGGAGCTGGGAAAACAACGTTATGTAGTTTACTCCCACGCTTTTATGAACAATCATCTGGATCGATTCAAATTGATGGTATTGATACGAAAGATATGACGTTATCTTCACTTCGTAAGCAAATTGGAATTGTACAGCAAGATGTGTTCTTATTCTCAGGAACGATTCGTGAAAATATTGCTTACGGAAATTTAAAGGCGTCAGAAGCTGAAATTTGGCAGGCGGTAAAACGAGCGCAATTAGAAGATTTAATTTACTCACAACCAGACGGTTTAGATACTGTTATCGGTGAGCGCGGCGTGAAACTTTCAGGAGGACAGAAGCAGCGTCTAGCGATTGCACGTATGTTCTTGAAAAACCCACCAATTTTAATATTAGATGAAGCAACTTCTGCATTAGATACAGAGACAGAATTGGCAATTCAAAAGTCACTTGCTGAGCTATCTGTCGGCCGTACAACATTAGTTATTGCTCATAGACTTGCAACGATTAAAAATGCGGATCGTATCGTCGTTGTAAATAAAGACGGTATTGCAGAACAAGGTTCGCATGAGGAACTAATTGAGCAAGGCGGAGGATATAGCCGTTTATACGAAGCTCAGTTCAGTTCGTAAATATAATTTCTGCTAAATTAGTGCACCATAAGTAAGTGAAAATCTTATATGGGAGGCTATGAAGCATGATTGTAACAACAACGTCTACAATTCAAGGGAAAGAAATTATTGAGTATATCGATATCGTCAATGGAGAAGCGATTATGGGCGCGAATATCGTTCGTGACCTTTTTGCCTCTGTCCGTGACGTTGTCGGCGGTCGTGCGGGCGCTTATGAAAGTAAATTAAAAGAAGCACGCGACATTGCAATGGAAGAGATGAAAACTTTCGCAAGACAAAAAAATGCGAATGCAATTGTTGGTATCGACGTGGATTACGAAGTAGTTCGCGAAGGAATGCTAATGGTTGCAGTGAGCGGAACTGCTGTCCGTATATAAAGTGAAAAGCCGTGCAGGTGCACGGCTTTTTTGTTATCATGTCGAAGTTTCAATATTTCTTGGGAAATGCGGAAGGCCTTGTCGATATATAGGGAAGACATTAGAGCGCTTCCTTACATTTCCGGATTTGAACTAATAATGTTTCGTATTCTCGTTCGAGAGATGTGATGTCATCGTGATGATTTGGTATGGAAATTCTGCCGATGATTTCTGTTAATTTTGTTTGTAATCGTAATAATTCTTGTTCAGTAACGTTTACAGAATCCCCGGTTGTTCTTTTTGTGTATTGCTCGTAATTACCGTGGAATACTCTTGGTTCACTCTCATCTACTTGTAGAATATGGTCTGCAACAGAGCGAATAAAGGCACGGTCATGGCTAATGAAAAGTACTGTGCCAGGGTATTCTTGTAACATGATTTCTAATTCTTCTTGCGTCGCTAAGTCTAAATAGTTTGTCGGTTCATCGAGCAGAAGCATATTATAGTTTCCTAAAAATACTTTTGCGAGCGCAACCTTCATTCGTTCGCCGCCACTTAAGACATGCACAGGTTTATGAACATCTTCACGACGGAATAGAAGCCGGGCAAGTATTGTGCGAACGAATGCTTCCGTATAGTTTGTTTCTTCTAGAACGTTTTCCAAAATGGTTTTATCTGTTTGTAAAATTGATAGCGTTTGTTCGAAATATCCAATTTTACAACTCTTCGAAAGCTGAATGCCACGCTCGTTTGCGAGAAGCATGTTGAACACAGTTGTTTTACCGCTTCCGTTTGCTCCTAAAATAGCAAGTTTTGCACTAGGGGCAATAGTTCCATTCATATTTTTAAATAGTGTGCGGTCGCCTATTTTCTTTGTTGCTTTATTGAACTGTACTGCGACTTTACTATGAATGGGTGTATGGTATTGCACGTCAAACTGAGCCTGAGAAATATCTTTTGGTTTTTCTTTCTTTTCTAGTTTTTCGAGACGTGTTTCTAATGCTTTTGCTGCTTTGCTAACCTGTTCTTGCCCATGAGCCCCGCTTAACTTATAAAGTTTAGATTCAGATGAACTGAACCGAGTTGGGATTTTTGTCATGCTAGAAGCACGTTGCTTTTTTTGTGAAATTGATTGCTCTAACCGATTTTTTTCTTGTATATATTGCTCATATTCTGCTTGTTTTTGTATTTGTTCACGTTCTTTTTGTTTTCGATAGTTTGAATAATTCCCTTTATACTCTTGAATAGTACCGTCTTCAATTTCAATGATTTTTGTACATATATTATCTAAAAAATCACGATCATGTGATATTAAAACAAGTGCCCCTTTATAAGATAAAAGTGCCTTTTCTAATTGCTCTGTACCAAGCATATCTAAGTGGCTTGTTGGTTCATCAGCGAATAAAATGCCTGCATCTTGTTCGAGAGCATGAGCAATCTTTAGCCGCATTCGTTCACCACCGCTCATTGCATCTGTAACATTTGAAATACTCCATTTTCCTTTTGCGAGAGAAGAAGCGGTTTCCGGTAGTTCCTCGCTAAGTTGAGGAATGATGCTGATAGAACTATGATGAGTTACTATGCCAGTGTCAGCTTCTATTTCTTTACTTAATATTTGTAATAACGTAGATTTACCAGCCCCGTTGACTCCAACAATTCCTATGCGATCCTGTGCTTGAATTTCCAGTGATGGTAACGTAAATAGTGTGCGATCACCAAAGCTTTTTTCAATATTACGTGCGAATAAAATAGTCATAAAAAAACCTCCCTAGTTTCACTAGAGAGGATAAACGTCGCCCTTGCATGTAAAAATCGTACATAAATAAACGATTTTTACATGATCGTTTCGAAAGAAAGTATCGACAAATGGACAGACTAATCCTCTGCTAGTTTTCATCATTTTTTGTTCACTATTTGTGATGGATGAAATAAATAAGAGAATTAGAACTTCATTGGTCAAAGTACCTTCCTTTCATAATATTACTTTTATTGTATGCGCATACAAAATAGTTTGTCAAACTTATTTCTATTTATCATTTTTGAATTCGTTATTATACAATTGTGCTTTTAGCAGCGCCTTAGCATCGTTTTTGATTTCATCTAATCCATTTGCGTCCCCAATAATATATCCTTCAAATGATGAACCAACAAAATCAAAGATATATTGAAACTGAGCGATAAGCGGTAATGCTTTCAGTTTAGGATTGTCTCCACCAACGATGACAACGTACATTTTTTTATCTTTCATTTTTTCTTTGAAATGAAGGGATGTATCACGCAAACTTTGTGACCAGCGATCAACGAAGTTTTTCATATGTCCGCTCATTCCGTACCAGTATAGGGGTGTAGCAAAGATAATTGTGTCGTGCTCTAACATGCGTTTGGTTAACTGCTCGTAGTCATCATGTACAGGTTGGAAACCTTCTGCGTCATGACGTTGGTCTGTAATAGGATGGATTGTATGGTCTCGCAAGTAAATTTGTTCTGTCTCAATTCCATCGATCATCGTATGTGTTAAAGCTTCTGTATTTCCATTTTGTCTTGAACTGCCATGTATAACAAACATGTAATCATCTCTTTTCTTTTGCTTGTTTTAGGAGTGAAACGTGTTTTTGCAAATTTGTTTGAATGCTGGAAAGTAGTGAAATCTGCTTTGTTACTTCATTAAGTTTATCTTCATAAAGCGTAAGGATACTGCTGCAAGGATTTTCGTACAGATGCGGTTCGATTTCAAGGCAGCGCAGCATTTTTGCCGTCTCTTCTAAATTTAAGCCAATTTGCAAGTACATTTGAATAAGCTCCACTTTTTCGATGGCACTTTTATCAAAATCACGGTAGCCATTTGCGAGGCGCTTAGAAGGGAGTAACCCCTTTTCTTCATAATGTCTTAGTGATCTTTCGCTAATGCCAGTTTCTTTTGATAACTCTCCAATTCGCAATGGGTTTCACTCCTTTTACATGTATTGTAAACCTTCACACTAATGTGAAGGTCAACTCTGTTTTTTCGCAAAGGAATCTACATGATTTAAAAACACTTGAATAGCCTTAGACGGAATAAAATATTTGCCGCGCACGATGGAGAATGGACGGATGAGTTGTTCATTTGGAACTTCAACGTGGAATAGCTCTTTTGCCAGTAACTCTTTCCGTATGGTCCAATCAGAAAGGATAGCGATGCCAAGTCCGGCACTAACTGCTTCCTTCACGCTTTGGATACTACTGAACGTAAAGAATCTTTTCATTTTTAAATGGTGTTGATGAATAAAGCGGTCGCTATAAGCGCGTGTACCAGAACCACTTTCTCTTAATACCCATACTTGATCTTGGAGTGTGCTTTCATTTATTTCCTTTGTGCGGAGTAGTGGATGATTTGGCGGGACGACGAGCTTCATTTCATCTTGCATAAACGTTTCAACGTCAACGTCGGCGTATAAGACTTGCCCTTCCACCAAGCCAATATCAATTTGATTAGAGCGAAGGCTTTGCAAAACATCTTCTGTATTTGAGATGAAAGTATGAACTTCGACGTGTGGATTTTCATTCGCATAGTTAGCCAGTATTTTTGGAAGTAAGTATTCGCCAATTGTAAAACTAGCACCGATGCGAAGAGTTCCTGTTACAACGTTATGTAGCTCGTTAATTTCTTGCTTAGCATCTTCATAAAGAGAGAGCATTTGTTTTGCATGTATATATAATATGTTTCCAGCCTCTGTCACTTGAACGTGCTTTGGAGAACGCTGAATAAGAGTAGTGCCAAATTCGTTTTCTAAGTTGCGTATATGCATACTTACACCAGGCTGTGAAAGGTTTAATAATTCTGCTGCACGGGAGAAGTGTTTCTGTTCAACGACAGTAACAAATATTTTTAAAATGTCTACGTTCATGTAATGGGCTCCTTTCGTTTTTCTTTCATCTTATCATAAGTATTTCTGATGATAGAGATTCAATATTGATATTAAACTTATTATAGAAACTCTCTTATAATGTAAGTAGAAAGAACATGCATGTTCCAATACGATTATTGGAGTGGTTCAAAGTGGAACAAACACTTGTTATACAAAAGAAGAAGGGCTTTGGATTTTCACAAGGAATTGGGATTACACTATTAATCGCAATTGCTGCGAAATATTTAGCAGAGCTTCCGTTTTTAAATATTATGGGACAATTAGTAATTGCTATTCTAATTGGGATGGTTTGGCGTGCGGCAATTGGAGTTCCGCAAGAAGCGATAGCTGGGACGAACTTTGCGAGTAAGAAGTTGCTTCGCTTCGGGATTATCTTACTTGGAATGCGGTTAAACCTTGTTGATATTGCGAAGGCAGGGCCGAAAGTATTGGTCATCGCAGCGGTTGTTATTACATTTACAATTTTCGTTGTGTATGGGCTAACGAAAGTGTTTAAGGTAGAAAAAAAGCTTGGAATTTTAACAGCGTGCGGAACTGCAATTTGTGGCGCGGCTGCGGTCGTGGCAATTGCGCCGCAAGTGAAAGCGAAGGATGAGGAAACGGCAGTAGGCGCAGCGATTATTGCCATTTTAGGTACAATATTTACACTTATTTATACGTTATTATATCCAGTGCTTGGTTTCTCACCGTATGGTTACGGTGTATTCTCGGGTGCGACGCTGCATGAAATCGCTCATGTCATCGCAGCTGCGGCGCCAGGAGGAAGTACGGCTGTAGACATCGCAGTTATCGTGAAATTAACGCGCGTAGCAATGCTTGTGCCAGTAGCGATTTTAATTGGATTATGGTTTGGTAAGAGTGAAGGAAGCGAGGAAAAAAAATCGTGGCGCGACCTTCCAATTCCGTGGTTCATCTTCGGATTTTTAGCGATGAGTGCAGTGCATTCGCTCGGGATTATACCAGAAGTTGTTGCCGGATACATTGTTGTCATTGCTTACATGCTTATTGCAATGGCGATGGCGGGGCTTGGTTTAAATGTAGAGTTTAAAACGTTCCGTAAGTTAGGAAGTAAAGCATTCGTGGCGGGGCTGATCGGTTCGGTTTTCCTTTCTATTCTTGGATACGTTCTTGTATATGCATTAGGATTTATGTAGTCAGGCGGAGAAGCTGTTCCCAAAGGTATTTGGGAACAGCTTCTTTCTTATGCTTATAGCACAACGGAGGTCGGTAAGGCGATATATATAATCGCCGATAAAAATTGAGTTACGCTTGTACGTTGTTAGAGAAGGTGTTCAGTGAAGTGTTTTTCTAAAATTTGTAAAGACATCTTTACTTGCAACTGGAAAATATTTATAATTAAAGTAAAGATATCTTTACTTTCGAAGGTGGAGCCTATGGGTGTGAAAAATACAATAAAAGAGTTAAGAAAGCAACATCATATAACGCAAGTTGAAATGGCAAAGGCGATGCAGGTGACGCGACAGACGATTGTGGCGATTGAAAACCATCATTATAATCCGAGTCTAGAGTTATCCCTAAAAATCGCCAAATATTTTGGGGTGAAGGTGGAGGAAATATTTACGCTAGAGTAAGGGGAGAAAAATGAGCGATACTAAAAAGTTATTTATCGGTGCGACTTTTGGATTGTTTTTGGGAGACATTGTAGTTCATATTATGAATCCGGCTATACCAATTTTACCGCTCGTAGTGAGTAACGTTTTAGCAATTGTATTTTTGATAGTGTATACGTATTACAAAAAGCGTAAGTACAAAAAAGAAGAACTTCCAGATATAGATGAGCGAGTAAATGAAAATATAAAAAAATATGTAAATGTCTCATTTGTATTCGCGTTTCTATTGCTTATTGTTTATATTGTTGCGAGTAAAGCAATAGGCAGAGCTGTTATACCAGTGCAAGAAATACTTATGATATGTAGTTCTTTATTTGCGGGGAGTCTCATCATAGGAGTCATGATAGGGAAACGAGCATAGAGATAGGAGGAATGAAAAATGCAAGATGAGTTTGAGAGATTCCAGTCAGATAAAGCGTTTAAATATATAGGGTTATTTTTTACGATTAGTTTAGCGATATGGAGTTTATATAATTTAATTGTTGATGGAAATGCCGGTATGCCGTTTGTTTTGTTTGTACTAGGGCAGTGGGTGTATTTTCTTGTGAACTATTGGCCGAAGTGGAAATATAGAAATCAAAAAGAGGCTGATCATGTATGAGTAAGCAAGATGTTATACGGTTCATAGGAAGTTTATTTTTAGCGGGTCTTGTTTTAAATGTGAGTTTAATGATTTTAAGTATTTCGCGGGGAACAATCTTCATATCGAATGTAGCGCTAGTCATTTTATATAGTATTTCGGAATATAGAGAACAAAAGCGTTTGAAAGAAGAGGGAGTACCGTCGATTGATGAGCGAGTTGTGAACAAGATGAAGTCGTATTTTACGCTTAGTATGACAAGCTTCGTGTTCTTGTTCATTATGTATCTTTGTGTAAATAAGTATTTAGATAGGCAAGTAGTACAGGTAAATGAGTTATTATATATTGTTATTTTTGGTTTGTTAATAAGTATGGCATCGACGAGTGTGTTAGCAACAAGGAATAGATAGAAAAAGGGGAACTGGGATGGGATTACCGGTATTATGTGTCGCTACGGCTATTTTTGCTTTGTTTTGGGGAATGCAGAACTTCTCTCGTTATCCAGTGCCAAGCATTTGTATTATGCTTGGTACTGTAGGTTTATCATATTATTTATTAGTTTCAGCTCATTATCATAAAACAGCAACGAGCGTTGTTGTTGGAGCACTTATTTTATTTTGTGGCCGCGCTGTACAAAAAGGATTATTTCAGTAAAAGCTGTTTATACAAAGAGTATAAACAGCTTTTTGTATTTTTTTACAAAAGGCTTGAAAGTGACGTGACGTCATCTTTTATAATGAAGGGGAAGAGGTGATGGTAGTGATTTCAATACAACAATTGACGAAAGAAACAGGGGTAACAGTACGTACATTACGTTATTATGATCAAATAGATTTATTGAAGCCGAGCGGGAAAACAGAAGGCGGGCATCGTTTATATGGTGCAGCTGACGTAATACGTCTGCAACAAATTTTATTTTTAAAGGAAATGGGATTTTCATTAAAAGAGGCTGCGAATATGTTAGTAAAAGGTGAGTTTAACTTAAAGGACTCTCTTGAAAAACAACTTCGGTTTGTACAGGAAGAACAAAAGAAATTTAATCGAATGGAACGTATTTTACAAGCTGTTGTTTATTCCGTGGATGTGGAGGGAGAACTTGATTGGAAAGTTATGTTTGAACTGATTCAGCTTTCGAAACAGTCGTCTCGTATACGTGAAATATTTCAAAATGAAGTATTTTCAAAGGAAGAACAAAAATTGCTTCATAACTTGCCAAATATGAGTGAAGAAAATCCGAATGTTTTAGAATGGGTAGATTTATTAAAGCAATTACGCACCTTTATGAAAGACGGTAAAGAAGCGGCAAGTGATGAGGTGCAAGGGGCAATGAAGAGATTAATGCAGAAGTGTTTAGAAATGGCCAATGGTGATGAAGCGTTTTTAGATAAGTTATGGGAAGTTAGAAAGTCGAAGGAAGATTCACAGAAAATGAGCATGTATCCAATCGAAGAAGAATTTTTATTATATATGGATGAAGCTTTTCGTATATATGATGAGAAGGAGAGGGATAAATGAGTATACTCGCAGAATATCGTTGGTACTTTTTAATTGGGGCAGAGATTGTATTTTGGTTATCGGCTATCGGTTTCTTTTTACTTCGTTACGGATTCCGTTTGAAAAAGGCGAGCTTTATGATGGGGATTGTACTCCTCGTAAATGAAGTGTTTATTTTAACTTTAGGGGTAGTGGACTATTATCAAACAGGGAAGTTCTCTAATTTTCAAATCATTACGGTAATTATTTTATTGTATGCAGTTTTCTACGGGAAAAAGGATTTGAAGAAGCTTGATATATTTGCGCAAAAGCTAGTTGCGAAATGGCGGAATGAACCAGCGCCAATTAGGGAAGAACACGTAGAATTAACAGGTATGGCTTACGCGAAGCAGGAAATAAAAAATTGGGTATTACATCTTGTTTTATTCGTTGTTGTGCATATTTTCTTTTTCTTTCTGTACGGTTTTGTCCCGTTTGAACAGTGGCATAATTGGTTAGAAACGGGGATTGTTTTAAATGAAAAAGCAAGTCGTGTTAGCCAAGTTTGGGCGATTATACTTTTAGTGGATACAGTTATTTCATTTTCATATGTTCTTTTCCCGAAGAAGGAAAAAGGAAAAGAGAAGCTACTTTCGTAGAGGAAAGTAGCTTTTGCAGTATACAAATGATTTTTATAGGAGCGGATGACAATAGGAAAAAGAAGTGGTTTTATATGCCTACTTCTCTTTAGTTTAGTAGCATGCTCACAACCTAACATTACAATTGATAAGAAGAATGATGTCATTGTAAAGGAAGCAGGAACTTCCAATCTAGATAAATTTGAAAAGTTCGTTTTGAATGTGGAACAAGGGGAAGTTGATAAAATAAGAATTGTACATTATACACATGAAGGTGATCCGGTTTTTCAAACGTTAGAGTATAGTGGAACAGATATAATTCATATGTTAGATAATAGACAAGATCGATTTGCTGGTAATCATACAGGTATGAATGAAGATAGCTGTAAAAGGATTGTTAAAGAGTGGCGTGAAGCACAAATGGCTTATAGGTTAATAGATTGTGCGAATGAAAGTGGGCGCAATGGATATGATTTATTATATGTACCTAAAAAATAGAGTTAGTAGAGGAAGGAAGATTTGACTCCTTCCTTTTTCTATGTATATATTGTCGAAAATTTTACCGAATATCTGTTCGTTTTTTTAGGTTTTTTATGGGCGTTCGTGGTAAAATAATAATACAGATTTTTATGAGGAGGTCGGAACTTAAGTGGAACATCAATTTGAAATTATTTCAGCGTATTCCCCCCAAGGTGATCAGCCGGTAGCTATAGAGAAGCTTGTAGAGGGAATTAATAGTGGAAAGAAAAAGCAAGTGTTGCTTGGAGCGACAGGAACGGGTAAGACATTTACGATTTCAAATGTCATTAAAGAAGTGCAGAAGCCAACACTTGTCATGGCTCATAATAAAACGTTAGCTGGACAGTTATATAGTGAGCTGAAAGATTTCTTTCCGAATAATGCAGTTGAATATTTTGTTAGTTATTACGATTATTATCAGCCAGAAGCGTATGTGCCGCAAACAGATACGTTTATTGAAAAAGATGCGCAAATTAATGATGAAATTGATAAATTGCGTCACTCAGCAACGTCTGCACTATTTGAACGGGACGATGTAATTATCGTTGCGAGTGTTTCATGTATATATGGTTTAGGTTCTCCAGAAGAATACCGCGAGTTAGTTGTTTCACTTCGCGTTGGCATGGAGAAGGACCGCAATCAATTGCTTCGTGAACTTGTTGATGTGCAGTATGGACGTAATGATATTGATTTCAAGCGTGGTACATTCCGTGTGCGCGGGGATGTAGTTGAAATCTTCCCGGCATCACTTGACGAGCATTGTATTCGAATTGAGTTTTTCGGCGATGAAATTGATCGTATTCGCGAAGTAAATGCGTTAACAGGTGAAGTATTAGCAGAACGTGATCATGTAGCAATCTTCCCAGCATCTCACTTCGTTACACGTGAAGAAAAGATGAAGGTCGCTATTGAAAATATCGAAAAAGAATTAGAAGAGCGTTTAAAGGAATTAAATGATAATGGCAAGTTGTTAGAAGCGCAGCGTATAGAGCAGCGCACACGTTATGATTTAGAAATGATGCGCGAGATGGGATTTTGTTCAGGGATTGAAAACTATTCCCGTCATTTAACACTTCGTCCGGCGGGTGCAACGCCATATACGTTATTAGACTATTTCCCAGAAGATTTCTTAATCGTTATGGATGAGTCACACGTATCAGTGCCACAAGTAAGAGCGATGTATAACGGTGACCAAGCACGTAAGCAAGTGCTTGTAGATCATGGATTCCGTTTGCCATCAGCTTTAGATAATAGACCGCTTACGTTTGATGAATTTGAAGAGAAAACGAATCAAGTGATTTACGTTTCAGCAACGCCAGGACCTTATGAGTTAGAGCAGTCACCGGAAGTAATAGAACAAATTATTCGTCCAACAGGGCTTTTAGATCCACCAATTGATATACGACCAATTGAAGGACAGATTGATGATTTATTAGGAGAAATTCAAGATCGCATTGCAAAAAATGAACGTGTATTAATTACGACTTTAACGAAGAAGATGTCAGAGGATTTAACGGATTACTTAAAAGATGTAGGAATTAAAGTAAACTATCTTCACTCTGAAATTAAAACGTTAGAACGTATTGAAATTATCCGTGACCTTCGTCTTGGTAAGTTTGATGTACTTGTCGGTATTAACTTATTACGAGAAGGGTTAGATATTCCAGAAGTATCACTTGTAGCTATTTTAGATGCTGATAAGGAAGGCTTCTTGCGTTCAGAGCGTTCATTAATTCAAACAATCGGTCGTGCAGCACGTAATGAAAACGGCCGCGTAATTATGTACGCAGATCGTATAACAAGATCGATGGGAATTGCGATTGAAGAAACGCAGCGTCGTCGTACGATACAAGAGGCTTACAATAAAGAGCACGGTATTACGCCGAAAACGATTCAAAAAGGCGTGCGTGATGTTATCCGTGCAACGACAGCTGCTGAAGAGCCGGAAACATATGAAGCAGCACCAGCTAAGAAGATGACGAAAAAAGAGCGTGAAAAGACAATTGCGAAGATGGAAGCAGAGATGAAGGAAGCAGCAAAAGCGTTAGATTTCGAGCGTGCAGCTGAATTAAGAGATTTACTATTAGAATTAAAAGCGGAAGGGTGAACAGAGTGAGCATGAGCAAGGATTTTATTGTTGTAAAAGGTGCTAGAGCACATAACTTAAAAAATATTGATGTAACCATTCCGAGAAATCAGCTTGTTGTTGTGACAGGATTGTCTGGTTCAGGGAAATCATCATTAGCGTTTGATACGATTTATGCAGAAGGGCAGCGCAGATACGTAGAATCGTTATCTGCGTATGCGCGCCAGTTTTTAGGGCAAATGGATAAACCTGACGTGGATACGATTGAAGGCTTATCTCCAGCGATTTCAATCGACCAAAAAACAACGAGTCGCAATCCACGTTCAACTGTCGGAACGGTAACGGAGATTTATGATTATTTACGTTTATTATTTGCACGAATTGGTACGCCGATTTGTCCGAATCATGGTATTGAAATTACATCACAAACAGTAGAGCAGATGGTAGACCGTGTACTGGAGTATCCTGAACGTACGAAATTACAAGTGTTAGCTCCTATCGTTTCTGGGCGTAAAGGTGCACATGTGAAAGTGCTTGAAGACATTAAGAAGCAAGGATATGTTCGTGTACGTGTTGATGGTGAAATGCTTGATGTATCTGAAGATATTGCGTTAGATAAAAATAAGAAGCATTCTATTGAAGTTGTAATTGATCGTATTGTTGTAAAAGAAGGAATCGCAAGCCGTCTTGCGGATTCTCTTGAAAGTGCATTAAGACTTGGCGGGGGAAGAGTCTTAATTGATGTAATGGGAGAAGAGGAACTTCTATTTAGTGAACATCATGCTTGCCCACATTGTGGTTTTTCAATCGGAGAATTAGAGCCGCGTATGTTCTCATTCAACAGTCCATTCGGGGCATGTCCTTCTTGTGATGGACTTGGTTCAAAGTTAGAGGTAGATTTAGAACTTGTTATTCCGAACTGGGATTTATCATTAAATGAACATGCGATTGCGCCTTGGGAACCGACAAGCTCACAATATTACCCACAGCTTTTACAATCTGTATGTAATCATTACGGCGTTGATATGGATATGCCTGTGAAAGATATACCGAAAGATTTATTTGATAAAGTGTTGTACGGAAGCGGAGAAGAGAAAGTTTATTTCCGCTATGTAAATGAATTTGGTCAAGTGAAGGAAAATGAGATTTTATTTGAAGGTGTTATTCCGAATATTGAACGTCGTTATCGTGAAACGAGTTCTGATTATATTCGTGAGCAAATGGAAAAGTATATGGCAGAGCAAGCTTGTCCAAAGTGTAAAGGTGGACGCTTAAAGCCTGAGAGTTTAGCTGTTTTCGTTGGTGATAAAACGATTGCTGACGTAACGAAGTATTCTGTTCAAGAAGTACAGGAATTCTTCTCAAATGTGGAGCTAACGGAGAAGCAACAAAAAATTGCTCATTTAATTTTAAGAGAAATCCAAGAGCGTGTTGGATTCTTAGTGAACGTTGGTTTAGATTATTTAACGTTAAGTCGTGCTGCAGGAACTTTATCAGGTGGTGAGGCACAGCGTATTCGTTTAGCGACGCAAATCGGTTCTCGTCTTACTGGCGTACTTTACATTCTTGATGAGCCTTCTATCGGTTTACATCAACGTGATAACGATCGTCTTATTCGCACATTGCAAGAAATGCGCGATTTAGGTAATACGTTAATTGTCGTTGAGCATGATGAAGATACGATGATGGCTGCTGATTATTTACTTGATATCGGACCTGGTGCAGGTATTCATGGCGGTCAAGTTGTGTCAGCAGGTACACCAGCTGAAGTGATGCAAGATGAGAATTCGTTAACAGGTAAGTATTTGAGTGGTAAAGAGTTTATTCCGGTTCCACTTGAAAGACGTAAAGGTGACGGACGTAAAGTGGAAATTGTCGGTGCAAAAGAGAATAACTTAAAAAATGCAAAGATGTCATTCCCGCTTGGTACGTTTGTAGCGATAACGGGTGTATCTGGTTCCGGTAAAAGTACGATGATTAATGAGGTACTATATAAATCGTTAGCGCAAAAGTTATATAAAGCGAAAGCGAAGCCGGGGACTCATAAAGAAATTAAAGGTCTTGAGCATTTAGATAAAGTAATCGATATTGATCAATCGCCAATCGGGCGTACACCACGTTCTAATCCAGCGACGTATACAGGTGTATTCGATGATATTCGTGATGTGTTTGCGCAAACGAATGAAGCGAAAGTGCGCGGATATCAAAAAGGACGTTTCAGCTTTAATGTAAAAGGTGGACGTTGTGAAGCATGTCGTGGTGATGGAATTATTAAAATCGAAATGCACTTCTTACCAGACGTATATGTTCCGTGTGAAGTTTGTCACGGTAAACGTTACAACCGTGAAACGTTAGAAGTGAAATATAAAGATAAAAACATTTCTGAAGTGTTAGGGATGACAATCGAAGATGGAGTAGAGTTCTTTGCTAATATCCCGAAAATTAAGCGTAAACTTCAAACACTTGTAGATGTTGGGCTTGGTTATATGAAATTGGGACAGCCAGCTACGACGTTATCTGGTGGTGAAGCGCAGCGTGTGAAGCTAGCTTCTGAATTACACCGTCGTTCTACTGGGCGTACGCTATACATTTTAGACGAGCCGACGACTGGTTTACATGCACATGATATCGCGCGTCTTCTAGAAGTTCTGCAACGTCTTGTTGAGAGCGGTGAAACCGTACTTGTAATTGAACATAATTTAGATGTGATTAAAACAGCTGATTATATCGTTGACCTTGGACCAGAAGGTGGAGACAAGGGTGGACAAATCGTTGCTTCCGGAACGCCAGAGCAAGTAGTGAAAGAAGAGCAATCGTATACAGGTAAGTATTTAAAAGAGATTTTAGTCCGTGATAAAGCAAGAATGAAAGAGAAAATAAAAGAAGTAGAGTTATCACAATAAGTGTATTACTAAAAACCGAGTGGAAATGCCGCTCGGTTTTTCGTTCATAGGGGGAGAAGATGGAGTTTGCCCCGCATTAACGGGCAGTAAGATCCCCACCTCAAAATTCAGCGGAAGCAAAGAAGTTAGGTGGGGGATTAACTGCCCGTAAAAGCCCGATTGGTTCAACTAATAATCAGTGGGAGATGAACAAAAACCCACTGATTAAAGTTTCACTTTATAGATATTTTAAGAAAGAAAAATATGAAAGTAAGAGAGTTTCAAAGTTGGGGTGTATATTTTCGCAAGCGCTGGGAGGAGCATTTTGCAAACCATTTAAGTGATAGGGAAAAAGAAGACATTTTCCTGTATGGAGATAAGTATGCATGTGGGTATCTTTGGCACATATTTAGTTATGAGAAAAAGAAGTGTTTAGAGGGTGAAGAAGCGGAGAACGCGTTTCATAATGAAGTGAAAAAGGATTGCTGTATATTCTATCAACATTGTGATGATGTACTGCTAATAAAAGATGCGAGTTTATTACATATAGAGGATATATTGTGTGAGAGGGACGATATGTATAAAGGGGATATCTATATTGTAGATAAAGAGTTCACTTGGACCTTTGTAAAAACTCATGAACATAGATGGTGTGGCCCTTATTTTGTGAGGAAATGTTAGTAGGTATACAAGCATGGAGAATAGAATAAATTGATATAAGTATTTGTATGATACTTGCGTTTATTATCTATTAGCGTATGATGAAATATATATGTCAAAAGGATGTGTAAGAAAATGAGATGGATTGTATCACTTCTTGTAAATAGCGTTGTGTTAATCGCTGTATCGGGACTTTTAAAAGGGATTGCGCCAGACGCGTTTTACGTAGCAAATATACAAACTGCAATTATTGCGAGTATTATCTTGGCTGTTTTAAATGTGTTTGTAAAACCGTTTTTAATTTTAATTACGCTACCGATTACTGTTGTAACTTTCGGGTTCTTCTTAATTGTTATTAATGCGATTACGTTAAAGATAGCAGATTCATTGTTAGGAGATGCATTTAATATATCAGGGTTTGGTGTAGCAATCGTTGCGGCAATTTGTATTTCAATTTTTAATATGATTATTGAAAAGGCAATTGTGGAACCTTTATATGAAAAAAAGAGAAAATGACAAAAAGAAAAACATTTCATGATGTGTATGAAATGTTTTTTTCTATTTATTAGAAACCGTATTTCTTGTTTCCAGAAAAAAATGGTACAATATCCGGTAGAATGGAATTTTACATCAAATGAGACTGAACCCGCAGCGGAGTGGAGGTTTATACATATGCCGAAAGTAAGGACAAAAGATTTAATTGAACAATTTCAATTGGAGTTAATAAGTGGTGAAGAAGGAATTCATCGTCCGATTGATACAAGTGATTTATCGCGACCTGGAATTGAAATGGCAGGATTTTTTACATATTATCCAGCTGATCGCGTACAGCTTCTTGGAAAGACGGAGCTTACGTTCTTTGACACGTTAACGACAGAGCAAAAACAAGAGAGAATGAAAGCGCTTTGTACTGAGGAGACGCCGTGTATTATTATAACTCGTAATCAAGATGTACCAGATGAGTTACTGCAAGCGTCACGTGAATCGGGTATGCCTTTATTACGTTCTTCTCAAACGACAACAAGATTATCAAGTCGTTTAACAAATTATTTAGAAGGTAAGTTAGCGCCAACAACAGCTGTACATGGTGTGTTAGTAGATATTTACGGTGTTGGTGTTTTAATTACAGGTCAAAGTGGTGTCGGTAAAAGTGAGACAGCTCTTGAGCTTGTAAAACGTGGTCACCGCCTTGTTGCGGATGATAGCGTAGAAATTCGCCAAGAAGATGAAGACACATTAGTAGGAAGCTCACCAGATTTAATTGAGCATTTATTAGAAATTCGTGGTCTAGGTATCATTAACGTTATGACGTTATTCGGTGCAGGGGCAGTGCGAAATTATAAGCGTATTACACTTGTTATTAATCTTGAAATTTGGGATCAAAAGAAAAATTACGATCGCTTAGGTCTTGATGAAGAGAAGATGAAGATTATTGATACAGAACTTACGAAGATTACACTTCCAGTTCGTCCTGGTCGAAACTTGGCTGTTATTATTGAAGTAGCAGCGATGAACTTCCGTTTGAAACGTATGGGAGTCAATGCAGCACAACAGTTCTCTGAACGATTAATGAGTGCGATTGAGTTAGGAAATCAGGAGTAAACTTTGGAGAGGGAGGTCATACATATGCTGTTAGGTTCTGTACCACAGCTTGACCGTGTAGCGATCCAACTTGGACCGTTTCCTGTTTATTGGTACGGGATTATTATCGGTACAGGTGTGCTACTAGGTCTTTGGCTAGCAACTCGTGAGGGAGAAAGGCTAGGTATTCCAAAAGATACATTTGTTGACCTTGTATTAATTGCAGTACCGATCGCTATTCTATTTGCGAGAATGTACTACGTTATTTTTGAATGGGAATATTACGCGCAAAACCCGAGTCAAATTATTAATATTCGTCAAGGTGGCTTGGCGATTCATGGTGGTTTAATCGGGGCTGTTATTACAGGGATTCTTTTTGCGAAACGACGCGGACTTTCATTCTGGAAGTTAGCAGATATTGCAGCGCCAAGTATTTTACTAGGACAAGCAATTGGCCGATGGGGAAACTTTATGAACCAAGAGGCACATGGTGATGAAGTAACGAGACAGTTTTTAGAGGGTCTTCATTTACCGGATTTCATTATTAATCAAATGTATATTGAAGGTGTGTACTATCACCCAACGTTTTTATATGAATCATTATGGAATTTTGCAGGTGTCATTTTATTACTTGCATTACGAAAAGTGAATTTACGACGCGGGGAATTATTTTTCACATATTTAATTTGGTATTCAGTAGGGCGCTTCTTCGTAGAAGGCTTACGTACAGATAGTTTAATGCTAGGACCACTTCGTATCGCACAAGTAATGTCAATTGGACTTGTTGTTATTTCTATTATTTTCATTATTGTGAGACGAAAAATGGGGCAAGCTGATAAAAGATATTCGGAAAATTAGAGAAAAGTAGCATCTTATTATGAGATGCTGCTTCTTTCATATTCAGGAAAGAGAAGGGACTAAGGCAATGAGAATAAATACAGTGTTATTTGATTTAGATGGAACGTTAATTAATACAAACGAACTTATTATTTCTTCTTTTTTACATACGTTACATACATATTATCCAAATCAATATAAGCGTGAAGATGTATTGCCATTCATTGGTCCATCTTTACATGATACTTTCAGCAAGATTGATGAGAACAAGGTTGAAGAAATGATTACATGTTATCGTCAATTTAACCATGAGCATCACGATGAATTAGTGGAAGAATATGAAACTGTATATGAAACAGTTCAAGAGTTGAAGAAGCAAGGCTATAAAGTTGGTATTGTTACAACGAAAGCGAGACAAACCGTTGAAATGGGATTAAAGCTGTCAAAGCTTGATGATTTTTTTGATGTTGTCGTAACAATTGATGATGTAGAGCATGTGAAACCACATCCAGAGCCACTTCAAAAAGCGCTTGAGTTATTAGATGCGAAACCGGAAGAAGCATTGATGGTTGGGGATAACCATCATGATATTGTTGGTGGACAAAATGCGGGTACGAAAACGGCTGCTGTTTCATGGACGTTGAAAGGTAGAGCGTATTTAGCGGCTTACAAGCCGGACTTTATGCTAGATAAAATGAGTGATTTGCTACCGATTTTGTCTAATATGAACCGGTCATAAAGGTCCAAGTAAGTTAGTAGGGGCGTATTTCCCTACTTTAGTAGAGGAGCGAGCTAAGTGCGACGGACAACGCGCTATCCTGTTTCGGGAGAGAATTCATTATGGAATGTGTATAAAACAGTGTCCTTTTGGAAGGTAATGAAGAACTTTATTATTATCCAAATTGCACGTTACACGCCATTTTTATCCGTCAAGAATTGGTTGTACCGCACATTCTTACGGATGAAAGTCGGAAAGAAAACATCATTTGCGCTTATGGTAATGCCGGACATTATGTTCCCAGAAAAGATAACTGTGGGAGAGAATTCGATTGTCGGCTATAACACAACGCTTTTAGCACATGAATATTTAATTCGTGAATATCGACTTGGAGAGATCATCATAGGAAATGAAGTGATGATTGGAGCGAATACGACTATATTACCAGGTGTAAAAATTGGGGATGGCGCGATTATTTCAGCTGGCACACTTGTTCATAGAGATGTTCCAAGTGGTGCTTTCGTGGGTGGAAATCCAATGCGTGTTATTTATACGAAAGAAGAAATGGATGCTAGAGAAGGTTGATAGTAAAAATGTAACATTTCTCTTCTTTTTTAATGAATAAAAAGGAAATAATTGAGTATAATATACTGTTTTGTTTTTTACGGAATCGTTTATACTTATAGATAGAAGAATGTGTGAACGAAGAAAACAAAAAACTGGAGGATATATGGGGAAAAATCAAGGAATATATAAGGAGAACGGACAAGTTATCTCTTTTAATCAATTAGCGGACTTCTTTTATAAAAAAGGGATGAGGGCTTACAAAGGGCAAAAATTGCAAGATGCAATTAAATATTTTCGAAGAGCGGCACAAAGTGAGAAGGAGCCGTTTATTTTATGCCAATTAGCAACAGTATTATCTGAGGCTGGTGAATATCAAGAGTCGAATCAAATCTTCTTTAAGCTTGTTAGATCTAATCCAGAACTTGAACAGTGCTATTATTTTATTGCAAATAATTATGCATATATGGGGCTATTTCAGCAGGCAAAAAAGTATGCGGATCGCTATTTAGAAGTTGCAGAAGAGAAGGAATTTGTAGAAGATACATTAGAATTACTTGAGATTATGGAAGAAGAAGCGATGGGTGCGGAAGAGATTGAGGATGAAGATGATTTAATTGTTATGCAGGAAGAAGCGAATCGTTATATTCGTAACGGACAATTGGAAGAAGCAATTGCTACATTAGAAATTGTTACGAAAGATTATCCGGAATTTTGGTCGGGTCATAATAATTTAGCCATTGCACATTTTCAATCTGGTAATGTAGATAAGGCGCTGAAGTTAACGGAAATGATTTTAGAGAAAAATCCTGGTAATATACATGCGCTTTGTAATACGCTTATTTTCCTATATTCAATTGGAGAGCATAAACAAGTAGAAGCGTTAGCTGCTCAGTTAGTTTCGGTATATCCAATTTCGTTCGAGCATCGTTTGAAACTGGGAACGACACTTGCCACAATTGGTCATTTTGAGCCTGCATATAAATGGTTTAAAGTATTAAAGCGTCAAGGGTACGAGGGAGACGTTAGTTTTTATTATTGGTTTGCATATTCTGCTTACATGGTGAAAGATCAGCAAGTAGCTGAAAAAATGTGGCAACATGTTGTAGAATTGCACCCTGATAAAAAGGGGAAAGAACCGTGGAATGCGCTGAATTTAGCGGATGAAGGACAAAACGTATTATTTGAAGAATTACGAAAATCATTTCAGCAAAGTGCGACGCTAGAGGAACAAATGCTAGCTTTATATTTAATGAATGAGTTGTCCACGCCAGAGAAGGTGGGATTCTTCTTTGATGTAACGCAGGCGAAGAACGGTGTTCCAATCGTATCGCAACTTGCAAAGTATTTCTTTTTACTTAATAGCCATAAGAGTATTCCAGCTGATTTACAGCAATTTGAACAGTGTGCGCGAATTGCGGATGCTTTATATAATTATACGAAAAAAGATGATGAATTAATCGAAGAGTGTTTACAATTTTGGTTCTGTACGTTCATACGTTTATATACATCTGGGGCAGTTTTCACCAATGTATACGGCTGGTCAGCTGCGGTTGAATATATCGTGCGCAGCGAACAAGGAAATAAGATGACACAGTCGGAGCTTGGAGATGTATATAATGTATCTGTAGCGACTGTTCGAAAGTATGTGCAGGCTGTTAAGCGTACGCACACATAGAGTAAGCAAATCATTGGGAAAAAAATGATGCTAACAGTATAATGAGGGTAACTTAATTGTGTAGGAATGAATAGGAGTGAATAGTGTGTCAGAAGAAAAAATTTATGATGTCATTATTATTGGTGCAGGACCAGCTGGGATGACAGCTGCAGTATATACATCTCGTGCAAATTTAAGCACATTAATGCTTGAGCGTGGTATCCCAGGTGGCCAAATGGCAAACACAGAAGATGTAGAAAACTACCCAGGTTATGAGTCTATTTTAGGACCAGACTTATCAAATAAAATGTTCGAGCATGCGAAGAAATTTGGTGCTGAATATGCATACGGTGATGTGAAAGCAGTCATCGATGGTAAAGAATACAAAACAATTGTTGCTGGTAAAAAAGAATATAAAGCACGTGCAATTATCGTTGCAAGCGGTGCAGAGTATAAAAAAATTGGTGTGCCAGGCGAAGCAGAACTTGGCGGCCGCGGTGTATCATATTGTGCAGTATGTGATGGTGCTTTCTTTAAAGGAAAAGAACTTGTAGTTATTGGTGGCGGAGATTCTGCTGTTGAAGAGGGTGTGTTCTTAACACGCTTCGCATCGAAGGTGACAATTGTTCACCGTCGTGATACGCTTCGTGCACAGAAAATTTTACAAGATCGTGCTTTCCAAAACGAGAAAGTAGATTTCATTTGGAATCACACTATTAAAGAAATTAACGATGCAAATGGTAAAGTAGGAAGCGTAACGCTTGTAGACGTAAACAGTGGAGAAGAGAAAGAAGTCAAAACTGACGGCGTATTCGTATACATCGGTATGTTACCATTATCAAAACCATTTGTGGAACTAGGTATTACAAATGAAAATGGTTACCTTGAAACAAACGAGCGTATGGAAACGAAAGTTCCAGGTATTTTCGCAGCTGGTGATGTTCGTGAAAAAATGCTACGTCAAATTGTAACTGCAACAGGTGATGGTAGTATTGCAGCACAAAGTGCACAACATTACGTAGAAGAATTGTTAGAAGAACTAAAAACTGTATCAGAAAAATAAGGGATAACATACCTTTTGAGAAGAAAGCTACCGATAGGAGCTTTCTTCTTTTTTGTGAAAATGTCAAAGTTTTGTCAAAAAATATTAGGATTATAAGCTTTCTTATTGATATACTGGACTTTACGGAAAAAATCACTATAAGAAATGAGGAATTTATTCAGTATGGAATGGCGTAATATATATCGTGGATTTTGTATGGGCGTTAGTGATTTAATTCCTGGTGTGAGCGGCGGTACAATCGCTGTTGTGTTAGGGATTTATGAACAATTACTTGCGGCGATTAGTGGATTCTTTAGTCGTGAATGGAAAAAACATTTAGGATTTTTAATTCCCCTTGCAGCTGGTGTGGCAGCGGCGTTTTTAACATTAAGCCACGTTATTAAATATTTACTTGCAAATCATTATGAACCGACTCAATTTTTCTTCCTCGGTTTAATTATTAGTATATTACCGATGTTAATGAGAGAAGCTGATGCAAAGTCTTCGTTTAAAGGTAAACACATTGTTTTACTAATCGTTGCAGCAATTCTTGTTGCAATCACAGCTTTCTTTAAACCGGATAAGGCAGCAGATCCAATTACGACGTTAACAATTTTAAATGCAATTGGTTTATTTTTCGCAGGATGGATGGCTAGTATGGCTATGTTGCTTCCTGGAATTAGCGGATCATTTATTTTATTAATTATTGGTGTGTATCCGACAGCAATTAATGCTTTAACTACACTGAACTTACCCTTAATCGTAGTTATCGGTGCTGGTGTTATGGTAGGGTTTGTTGTAAGTAGTAAAGGAATTAGTTTCTTGTTAGATCGTTATAAAAGTATGACATTTGCGGCAATTATTGGACTTGTTATCGGCTCAATTGTAATTGTGTTCCCTGGTATTCCAACTGGAGGATTTTCAATTATAAGTTCAATTATTACCTTTATTTTAGGATTCGCGATTGTTACTTATTTCGGTAAGAAATAAGTACTTTAATCCCCTTGGCGATAAAAATCGTTAAGGGGATTTTTCATGCTATTCATTGAAAGTCTAGGTATTTACATTGCTTGTTATAGAAAGCTTTTTTAAAATTGTTGAGTAGCAGTGCTTAGCGAAAGGGGACTGGCTCCTTCGTTGTAGCAAACTGTTTTTGATAGTATAATGAAATGAGTATGCAGTGAGAAATTTACTGCAAGTAGCTGAGGTGAAGAAACATGCAAAGAGTGACAAACTGTGTGTTAGTTAGAGATAATGAAGTGCTCTTACTCCAAAAGCCTCGCCGAAATTGGTGGGTTGCACCAGGCGGGAAAATGGAGCGTGGTGAGACAGTAAGAGATTCCGTTGTTCGCGAGTATCGTGAAGAAACAGGTATTTATTTAAAGAACCCAGCGTTAAAAGGGGTCTTCACCTTTGTCATCCAAGAAGGTGATAAAGTTGTTTCTGAGTGGATGATGTTCTCCTTTTTAGCGACAGATTTTGCAGGAGAAAACAAACTAGAGAGCGAAGAAGGCATCATTGGTTGGCATACATTTGACAAAATTGATGATTTAGCAATGGCACCAGGAGATTATCACATTATTGATTATTTAATTAAGGGAAATGGCATAATCTACGGTACATTTGTATATACCCCAGATTTTGAGTTGCTTTCATATCGATTAGATCCGAGTTAAACCGTCAAGGAGAGGATACGATGACAGAGAATAATGATATAAAAATGGTAATTATTACAGGAATGTCTGGAGCTGGAAAGACAGTAGCTTTACAAAGTTTTGAAGATTTAGGATATTTCTGTGTTGATAATTTACCACCGATGTTATTGCCAAAGTTTATTGAGCTTATGGCGGATTCAAAAGGAAAAATGAATAAAGTAGCACTTGGCGTTGATTTACGTGGCCGAGAGTTTTTCGAACATTTATGGGGAGCGCTTGATGATTTATCAGAACGTACATGGATTATTCCTCATATTTTATTCTTAGATGCGAAAGATGGCACGCTTGTAACTCGTTATAAAGAAACGAGACGTTCGCATCCACTTGCACCAACTGGTTTGCCGTTAAAGGGAATCGAAATGGAGCGCAGCTTATTAACTGATATGAAGGCACGAGCGAATATTGTGCTTGATACATCGGATTTAAAACCGAAAGAATTACGTGAAAAAATTGTTCATCTGTTTTCAACTGAAACTGAGCAAGCATTTCGTGTAAATGTTATGTCATTTGGATTTAAGTACGGTATTCCAATTGATGCAGATTTAGTATTTGATGTTCGTTTTTTACCAAATCCATATTACATTCCACATATGAAGCCATTAACAGGACTAGATGAGGAAGTTTCATCGTATGTGCTGAAATTTAATGAGACACATAAGTTTTTAGAGAAATTGACGGATCTTATTACTTTCATGCTGCCTCATTATAAAAGAGAAGGCAAGAGTCAACTTGTAATTGCAATTGGATGTACAGGTGGACAGCATCGTTCTGTTACGCTTACAGAATACCTTGGGAAACATTTGAAACCAGAGTATAGCGTTCATGTATCTCATCGTGATGTGGAGAAGAGAAAGGGCCATTAAGGGATGAAAAAAGAGAGAAAACCTAAAATTGTTATCATGGGAGGCGGTACTGGACTCTCTGTTTTATTACGAGGATTAAAACAATATCCAGTTGATATTACAGCAGTTGTTACAATCGCTGATGATGGTGGCAGTTCAGGTAGATTACGTGATGAGCTAGAAATTCCACCCCCAGGTGACATTCGCAACGTACTTGTTGCGTTATCAGATGTAGAACCGCTGGTGGAAGCTTTATTTCAGCATCGTTTCACAACGGGAGACGGGCTGAAAGGTCATGCGTTAGGAAATTTATTATTGGCGGGTATGACCTCGATTACAGGAGACTTTTTCCATGCGATTACGGAAACGAGTAAAGTGTTAAATGTCAGAGGACGTGTGTTACCGGCAGCGAACCAAAGTGCGGTACTTCATGCGGAACTAGAGGATGGAGAAATTGTAACAGGTGAATCAAAGATTCCTTATTACGGAAAGAAGATTAACCGCGTCTTTTTAACTCCGGAAGATGTAGAGCCGTTACATGAAACGTTGGCTGAGATTAAACGAGCTGATTTACTTGTTTTTGGTCCAGGAAGTTTGTATACGAGTATATTACCGAATTTAGTTGTTAACAAAATCGGGGACGCTGTTCTTGCTGCAAAAGCAAAGAAGGTATATGTGTGTAATGTTATGACGCAAGCTGGTGAAACGATGGGATATACTGCGTTTGACCATGTGCAGGCGTTACATGATCATTTAGGTAAACCATTTATCGATACTGCAATTGTAAATAACCGTGATATTCCTTGTGAATTACGTCAGTTATATGAGGAAGAAATGTCGGCACCAGTTGTAGTAGATGAAGAGCGTTTTACAGAGAGCAATATTGATGTCATTCAAGATCAATTAGCAAAGTATGATGATCGTGTTGTAAGGCACGATACATTAAAACTAGCTTCTATTTTATATTCACTGTTGTAGATGTGCGTTGCCTCGTTTGAGGTAACGCTCATCCTTTCATATAGGACAAGATTTTTGTTCCAAAGTAATCGTATAAGGAGGTGTTGACTGTGTCATTTGCATCAGAAACAAAGAAAGAGTTGACGAATCTTGAGATGAAGGAATGCTGTGAGAAAGCAGAATTATCAGCGTTACTTCGAATGAACGGATCGCTTTCTTTTTCAAATCGTCGTCTATCTATCGATATTCAAACGGAGAATGCGGCAATTGCAAGAAGGATTTATACGCTTTTGAAAAAAGGATATGACGTGACGGTAGAATTACTTGTTCGTAAAAAAATGCGATTGAAGAAAAATAATGTATATATTGTGCGGCTTGTTGAGAAGTCTCGTGAAATATTAGCTGATCTTCATATTGTTCGAGACGACTTTTCGTTGATCCGAAATATATCACAAGAATTGATTGAGAAGAAATGTTGTAAACGATCGTATTTACGCGGTGCATTTTTAGCAGGTGGTTCAGTAAATAACCCAGAAACATCATCTTATCATTTAGAGGTCTTTTCGTTATATAAGGAACATAATGATGCTATATGTGAACTGATGAACGGATTTGATTTAAATAGTAAGACGTTGGAAAGAAGAAAAGGGTACATTACGTATTTGAAAGAAGCAGAAAAGATTACAGAGTTTTTAAATATTATAGGCGCTCATAATGCACTTTTAAGATTTGAAGACATTCGAATCGTTCGCGATATGCGTAATTCAGTAAATCGTTTGGTGAACTGCGAAACAGCCAATTTAAATAAAACAATTGGTGCAGCGCTAAGGCAGATTGAAAATATCCGTTATATTGATGAGACAGTTGGTCTTGATATATTACCAGATAAACTGCGAGAAATTGCACAATTACGAAGAGATTATCAAGATGTAACATTGAAAGAGTTAGGCGAGATGGTATCCGGGGGGAAAATTAGTAAATCGGGTATTAATCATCGTTTGCGTAAAATCGATGAGATTGCAGAGAAATTACGCGCGGGGGAAACGGTAGCAAAAAAATAAGAGGTTAAAGGGGAAATGGAGCTGTGGTTCAAAAAAGAGTTAAGGTTTCATTAAAAAACGGTTTACAAGCACGTCCGGCTGCGTTGTTTGTACAAGAGGCCAATCGCTTTCATGCGGATATCTTCATCGAGAAAGATGGAAAGACAGTGAATGCAAAGAGCATAATGGGGATTATGAGCTTAGCAATTGGAACTGGTAGCATGATAACAATTACAACAGAAGGTTCAGATGCAGAAGAAGCTTTAGAAGCATTAGCTGCATATGTACAATAAGAAGCTATCGCGCATGTGCGATAGCTTTTTTGTTTTGTTGTTTGTTGGTGGGTATGCGAGTGCGGAGGCCACACTATAAAAAAAGCGCCCTGCTATAGGGCGCTTCCGCTTTTAGTCTATCCAGCTCCAGCGGCTAGAATCTCCGGTTGTTTCGCTTTTACATTCGAGGCAAAAAGCGCCTCGAATGTAAAAGCTCCAACACCCTGGGATTCTAAACGAGCCGCTTCCGCTTTTGATTAATTAACGATTTGTAAAGATCTTATCGATTAAACCGTATTCTAGAGCTTTTTCTGCTGTCATGAAGTTGTCGCGGTCTGTGTCGCGTTGTAGTACTTCAAGTGGTTGACCTGTGCGGTCAGCAAGAATTTGGTTTAGTTTTTCACGTAAGAACAGGATACGTTTTGCAGCGATTTCGATTTCAGTCGCTTGACCTTGTGCTCCACCAAGTGGTTGGTGAATCATTACTTCACTGTTTGGAAGTGCATAACGTTTTCCTTTTTCACCTGCTGCAAGTAAGAATGCACCCATAGATGCAGCCATACCGATACAGATTGTTGATACTTGTGGTTTAATAAACTGCATTGTATCGTAAATTGCCATACCTGCTGTGATAGAACCACCAGGGCTGTTGATGTAGATGTGAATATCTTTTTCTGGATCTTGAGATTCCAAGAATAAAAGCTGGGAAACGATTGAGTTAGCTACGTTGTCATCAATTGCACTACCAAGCATAATGATGCGGTCTTTTAATAGTCGAGAGTAAATATCGTAAGCGCGTTCTCCACGATTTGTTTGTTCAATTACTGTAGGAATTAAATTCATCTGTTATTTCCTCCTTCTAAAGCTTTCTTAGTCTTATAATACAATTATGGTCAATAAAGGTCAAACGAAACCACTTTAAATCAAAAAAATATGTAGTTGTACCATGAAATATTCGCTATGTTTTTGAAATTCCCTGCTTATGTATCTTCAACATCATAACCGAATTACATAAATTTAAACGTTATAAAAACTATAGAAAAAAAGAAAAGAACGCCTTTTTACTACAGCGTTCTTTCGATATCTATTCTTTTAAAAGATAGGTTACTTTATTTAAAATCTTTTCGATGTGTTTCGCGTTTTTACTATACATTTCGCTTGCTGATTTCGACTTTGTTTCTAGGGAAAATAGTTCAAGATCAGCATGACATTTTTTTAAAGATGCTAATAATAAAGGCTTATTTTGAGGAGAAGGCATTTGTAGTTTGTCATTATAAATGTCGATAGTAAGTTGTCCATATGAATCCACTTGACCGAGAAAAACATTTTCAATAACAACACCGAGCTTTTCTAGTTCGGAATGTAACCAAGCACGGTTATGCCCGCTTGAGGATAAAGGTTCATCTAAGACATTTCCATCCATAATAACAGTTTGTGGTTCTTTTTCATTTGGTACTTTTAAGCCGATGTCTTTTGCTGTAAGTGGTTGAGAATCTTTCTTTAATAGTACATTTAATTCTCCGCTCGGTTCTAAGACAGCAAATTCGACTTCAGCTACGCTGAAAGCATTTTTTCCACGAAGAAGTTCCAGTAATTCGTCACTTGTATATTTTTCTTTCTTTAAGTTGTCTTCGAGTATCTTTCCGTCTTTTATTAGTACGGTAGATTTTCCTTCAAAAAAATCTCGAGCTGTTTTGTTCTTTAAAGAGAGGATGCCTGTTAAAAAAGGTACCACAGCGAAAATGAGTATCGCAAAGACGCCGTGGAAAAATTTTGAATCGAGCCCTGTAGATACTTGGGCAGCGATGTCACCGATTGTCATTCCGGCTATGTATTCAAAAAAGGAGAGCTGAGAGATTTGTCTTTTCCCTAACCATTTCGTAATAGCGAATAAAATAATTAATATGAATACAGAGCGAAGAATGACAAGTGTCCATTCCGGCAGGTGAGACATAGTCATTTCCTCCAGTCTACTTAAAACCCTTTATATTGAGGTTCTTCACGTTCTAATACTGAAACTCTATTCTGTAAATCAGTGATGATGCTGTCCATTTCTAACATGCATTCATGAAATACACGTTTTGATTCCGCGTCCTGTGAATTTAGTGAAAGAGAGCTTAAACTTGCTTGAGCGCCCCTTACACTAGCGAGGCAGGTTTTAACGCTAGCGATAACTGTCATACGAACACCTTATCCTTTCGGTTTGAATAGCAATGCTCCAATGAAGCCGAAAATAATAGCTGCAGATACGCCGGCGCTCGTTACTTTAAACATGCCGGTAATGACGCCGACGATACCATGTTTTGCAGCTTCTTCCATTGCGCCGTGAACGAGGGCATTACCGAAACTTGTAATAGGTACAGTTGCCCCGGCTCCAGCGAAATCAATTAATGGTTCATACAGGTTGAATCCGTCCAGTATAGCGCCGACAACAACAAGTGTTGCCATTGTATGAGCGGGTGTTAGCTTGCCGACATCAAACATAAGTTGGCCGATTACACAGATGAGTCCGCCAATGACGAAAGCCCAGAAAAAAATCATTGCGTTGCACCTCCGAATTCAATCGAAACGGCGTGAGCGATACACGGAATCGTTTCTTCTTGTTGGAATGTAAGTGGAGATAGTAAAGCGCCTGTCGCAACGACAAGTATTTTTTTGAACTCTCCTCTTTTCATTCGGTTTAATAAATGACCGTACACGACTGTTGCGGAACATCCTGGTCCACTCGCCCCAGCTATGACTGGTTGTCCGTCTCTGTAAATAATGATTCCACAATCTTGGAATTGTTCACTTGTTACTTTTGTTCCGTGTTTATGTAGTAGGTCGTAGGCAATTTCGCGACCGACATGTCCAAGGTCACCTGTTACGATTAAGTCGTAATAAGAGGGGTCAATTTGTCGTTCACGTAAATGGGCTTCAATTGTATCGACAGCCGCTGGGGCCATCGCACCACCCATATTAAAAGGATCTGTTAATCCCATATCAATCACTCGTCCAATTGTTGCAGATGTTACTCTAGGACCATGTCCAGTGTCGCTTAAAATAGCTGCGCCAGCTCCAGTTACTGTCCATTGTGCGGTAGGAGGTTTTTGACCGCCGTATTCAGTTGGATATCGGAATTGTTTTTCTACAGCGGCATTATGACTGGATGCTCCAGTTAATAAATACTTTGCGCCTTTTGCATTTACAATGCTTGCCCCGAGTGCTAATCCTTCCATTGAAGTAGAACATGCGCCGAATAATCCGAGATATGGTGTTCCGAGTGTACGGCAGGCAAAGCTTGTTGGAGTGATTTGATTAATTAAATCTCCTGCAAGTACAAATTGGATATCGTCTTTACGAAGCTTGGCTTTTTCAGTAGCGCGGCTACAAGCTTCTTCAAATAAAATTTTGTGCGCCTTCTCGTAAGAATCTTGTCCGAGCCATAAATCTTCATGGAGGGTGTCGAAGTCTTCAGGTATATTTCCATTCGCTTCAAACGGTCCACCAACTACCCCCGTTGAGATAATAACTGGTTTGTTTTCGAATACCCATGTTCGGTGTCCTTGTAACATTTATAGCCCTCCCCATTGAACGAGAATCGTTTTAATAAGTGCGATGACGAAAGCTGAAAATACACCAAATAAAATAACGGATCCGGCTAATTTAAACATATTTCCTCCAACGCCGAGTACGAATCCTTCTGTTCGGTGTTCGATACATGCGGCAATAACAGAGTTACCAAATCCAGTGACAGGTACAGCTGTGCCTGCGCCAGCAAACTGCCCAAAGCGGTCATATATACCGAAACCAGTTAGTAACATGGAAATGAAAATGAGCGTTGCGACTGTTGGATTTCCTGCTGAACGCTCAGTGAAATCAAAATATGTGATGTAAAAAGTAGAAATGAGTTGTCCGATGAAGCAAATAAAACCACCGACGAAAAAGGCTTTTATACAATTTTTCAAGACAGGGCGCTTCGGTTCTCGTTCTTGCTCGAATTTTTTATACTCCTGTTGCACAGGGGTTAAGTTCTTATCTTTACTAGACATTGCAATCCTTCCTTTTCTTTTAAAAAGCGTTAAGTGTTAGACTCCATTTTTTTCCCGATGAGTTTTAATTGCTTATTAATCTCATCTTTAGATACTTTTTTTTCCTTTATCCTTTTTTCAAGTTTTTCGAGTAACATAAAGATTTTTTTATCTGTACTTACACGAACATCGAAAGTAGGATGTTCATCACTTAGCTGCTTTTGAAGCTTCTTACGTAAAGGTTTTAATCCAAACCTTTCGTGGTGCTCCGGTGTAACTGCTATGTAGAGATCTAAATTTGAATTCACTGCTGTGCTTTTTATAATTTCATCCATAGCGAGAGCTCTTTTCTTGGCTCCTTGTGATATAGATTGATTAAATGATTCCGTACTCGTCTTTGTTAATTTGGGACCTTTCTCTTTCTCCGTTCGTTTTGCTTCTTCTTTCACTTTTTTATCTAAGGGACTATTATCACATCCGGTAAAAGAGCTACATAGAAGGGCAAATAATGCGGTTATGAGGCCGAGTTTTCGCATGATTATCATTCCATTTCTATTGCAATATGTAATGTGATAGAAAAAGGATGACTGCATATCATCCTTTTTCTATTTCACAGCATGACGAATACGTTATTGCTGTGAGTATTGTGGTTCTTCTTGTTGGACTTCTTCAACGCGTGGGTTTAAAGAATCGATAATCGTTTGCGTTTGCTCTGCAGCTGTTTGGAAAAGTTGCTTTGCTTGTTGGTTATCCGTATCAAGAGCGAATCCCTCTAAGCTAGCTTGTGCACTTTTTAATCCAGAAACAGTTTGCTTTAATTTTGTAATTACAGTCATTGAATGAAGCCCCCTTTGGAATATCAATTCAAAGATTATAATTTGTGAGTTGGGGTGAATTTATGATTGGAAAATTTAGGGGGCAGTGCTTTGTTAATCTACTCCTAACTAGGGTGCATAGAGGATTATGGGGATATTTTTATTGATTTAGATGGATTTTATTGCTATTATTATGAAAAGAAAATGAAGTGTTTTTATAATCATGCGCCCATAGCTCAGTCGGATAGAGCGGTGGTTTCCGGTACCACGTCTTATATGACAAAGGGAACTAAATACGTTTTAGGGTGCGGTATAGAGCTGTTTGTCAGAGTTTTTAACGCTTAACATGAGCGGGAACAAACCGCAAACGTCCTACGTAGGCATTAGCGAATTATTGTCGCATAGTAAAAAGATGCTACGTGTAGTCAAGTGAAGATAATGATAATACATATGCGGAGAGCTTCCGTCTGGAATTTATTTCAGATAGGGGGTTCTTTTTTATGTTGAAAAGTAGACGGGTGGTAAAAAGGCGAAAGGAAGTAGTCGATTTTATCGGTATTGCGGAAGAATTAAATACAGAAGCAGCGATAACGATTGCTACGCAGGCATTTCGAGCGGAAGGGTTTAGAAAGCGAACTATAGACGATTACAGTAAGCTCTTCCGTTATTTCATGCGAGAATTGAATATTGAGAAAGTCGAGATCATTACGGTGGCGCATGTACAAATGTATATTAACAAGTTGCTCAATCGAGAGTTAGCACCTACTACTGTAAATATTCGTATATCGGCATTGAAATCGGTCTTTAAGCGACTGCATGAACAAGGCTACATTAAAAGTAATCCCGCTGTAGACTTTGTAAAACTGCGTACTGATGAAGCACCGATTTTTACGCTAAATAACAATCAAATAAAGCGCCTATTTCGTGTGGTAGATAAGACGACGTACGCGGGCTACAGAGATTACTGCACTATGCTGCTTATGCTGCACTGCGGGTTGCGTGTAAACGAAGTAAATCAGCTAGAGGTTAACGATATAGATTTTGATAACTTTACAATTATGTTAGCAGGCGCTAAGAATAAGAACCGTAAAACTAGGGCTGTACCTATGACGAAGAAGGTAGCAGAAGAGCTACGAATGCTTATAGACGAAAGTCGAGAGTACTTTGGAGGTATTACAAACGTCTTTCTAACGCAAGAAGGTAAAGTGATAGATAATGATTTGCTGCGTAAGCGTATGTACCGCTATGGTACGTTAGCGGGGCTTTTAAAAGAATGCCGTCCGTCGCCTCATAGTTTACGCCATACCTTTGCTACGAGCTTCTTACGGAATGGTGGAAGTGTTAACGCATTAATGCGAATTATGGGACATGCAGACATCACGACAACTATGCGATATGTCCGTTTGAACGACGAAGCGGTAAAAGAGCAGTACGAAAAGGTAGCTGCTAAGAACGATTACGGGGTTTAAAGTAAATAAAAGAGCCGTACGCTGCAACGTACGACCCCAAACATACACACATCGAAACTGAATACAGGACAAGCCGTATCAGTCCGACAACATCTAGCTTTCATTCTATCGAAAAAAAATCGAGGGTGCAAGGCTTAGTTTCTTATTGTCTTTTTTAGGTGCTGGTACGGTAATTTCCTAAAGTGGAATTGCCTGTAAACCACATTAAAAACTGTTTGGCTTGTTATCGGTCGTGCGGAAAGTACTTAGTATGCTTTTACAAGGATAGCGCCCCGTAATGTATTCCTATTCATACGCTACGGGAAGGTGAGAACTTACCTAGGCGTTTAGTCTAAAAGGTTCGGGCGGTTATCGTTAGCGTTACGACGCTAGGGAGTGTATTCAGCTTGTCGCATAGGGACGATATTATGAGGACAAGCCTACGAAAAAGGGTACATACGGTGAAAACTGTTAAGCGAATAGGGTCATACATAAGGAACACTGACGAAACAAGGCATGGCATTAACCGAAGCCTAAATGTAGACGCTTATCCTTTCTATTCTGATTGATTACTTTTTGCGTAGTCTTTCAGCATAGGGGATAAGTCTGCCGCCAGCCGTTTTCCTAACTTCGCTGCGGCATGATAAAAACCGAAAGACCCTAAGGTCAAGCAATTTTAAGAGATTTAAAAGAAATTACTACCACTAACCACGGTTAGAGGGAAATATAGATAACTACCATTAAACACAGTTAGAGGGAAAATTGAGAAACGAAGAACTAAACGCACTAGCAATCAAAGCAAGAAACGATGAAAACGCAATGTGGCAAGTCGTACTATATGGGGTAGCGCCACTTAGCCATCAAGCTAAGCTTATATAAGTTTAATTTCATATGAGATTTCTTCTTTTTTCTAAAGGTCCAGTGTAAGTTCTTTAAAGATTTGCATACTAAATACACCCTATAGGATTTCAATTTTTTTGATTACGCTACATGATTGTGAGATATAGTAAAGTTGTATACGACGCCTAAGATATCAAAGACTGTTTTCTTTTCGTATCGGTGAGATTTCCTCACGTTTTTCTCTAAAAGATAAAACAAACGCAGTAAAACTTTTAATAATTCATGGATGCTTTTCTGTAAACCTTCATAAAGCAATAGATAATAATTCTTTATCATATAGATGAATTTGTATTCACTTAGTTCTTTCCTTATCCCAGAGTAACTGACGTTTTTTGAACATCGTCGATGAACAGAGTAAAATGCTAATGAGTTGCCCATATAAATGTCATTCTAAGCGTTCGTTCTTGATTTCCTTACACTTGTCAATTTGAAAGAAAGATTTTCATGTTTTGAACAAAATTTCAATTTGCCAGCGTAATGAATACAAGTCATGGGTATGTTCCGTTGGGACATTTTCTGCCAAAAGATTCGTAATATACACGTTGATTCCACTCAACCTTTTACTCCGTTCTTTGTAGGTAATACCTTTCTTTTTTTGCTTGCTCCTTCAACCAATTCTCTGTTTGTTCCTTTGTTAATCGATGAATAATAACACGAGCAGGTAATTTTTGATACTGTCCAATGTATGCCTCTGAAATCTCCATTGTTTGACCAGGGGATAATTGATTCATGAGTTCTTCCATATCTAACTGAATATAGAGTGTTCCTTTCTTTACGGTTCCATTTCGAAAATATTCTAACTTATCATTCTTACGATAGATTCGAGAATTCAATTTCAAACGTGAGATATAGTAAGCTTTTTTATCATGGATCTTCTGTAAGTCATGTAAGTCGAAATAGCCTAAATCTCTTATGTACAAGTCTTTTTGTTGAATGGTTTGTAGGCTTGTTGAAGCAAAGGTTTTATCATTTTTTCTTCCTTCTCCTACATAAACGTGCAGGAACTTTCCACTCAATAGGTCATACTCCAATTGAATTTTAACTCCTGCGGTATGGCTACTTCCAACTGAACCTTGATAATGTAAAGAAAACTTATCTGGAAGCTGAAATGTTGTAGAATCCAGAATCCGAATATGCTTAAAGGTTGTGATATATTGATGAGTTATTTCTTTTGTTGAATGAATTCTTTGAGTTAAAAGTTTAGCTAGCACTTGTTCAAGAAACTTTACTGCAGAAGTATTAAATCGTTGGTTAAGTCCTTCAGGACTGATAAGAACACCTGTAGGATACTTCAAGACAGCTACATAATTGTGTGAGTGATGTATTTGCAACCTGTTGACTAAGCCATACACATAAAGCAACTAATTCCTGTGCTTGATATTTACTCTTTCGTTGAACGAATCCTTTTTCTTTGGCTAGGTGTTCTAGAGCATGAGGAGACATATGTCGTTGTAATTCTTCAGCAATTGGTTGAAGTTCGTCAAGAATCGAAAGATTCATAAAGCCACGCCATCCTTTCCTATAATTTTACAGAAAGGATAATGTCTTTTTCGCTTTATGGATAGTAAAAAATTTTAGCTTGATAGTGATGTGGTGCTACCCCTATTTGAGTTGTTACGCTTGATAATACAATTCATCATAAGAAAAAAATTATGAGTACGTACATTCTGAAAATTCTTGTATTTCACTGTACAAAAAAGAGTAATAGTGTTACTTTTATATAAAAAGGTGGAATAAATTAATGGCTGTAACAATTAATGATATTGTACATATTCCAATTTCAAATGAGAATATTAGATGGGCTGCTACTACAGCAATTTTGAAGTTTCCTTATACGTCTCAAGGGTTTGCCAATGGTAGGCCTATCTTAGATAACCTTTTTCAAGGCGATTTAGCTAAAAATGCTCTCATAACATATTTAATGCATAGAGGTTTCAACATAACAAATGAATATGACAGAGTGCGTACTGACAATTTCACTCTTCATAATCCACAAGGTTATGACTTTTCGCAAAATGATTTAAGGGTAGAAGTTAACTCTTCTAAAGTACCACATTTAAATAGAGACTTAGCCTATCGTTTACGTTGGTATGACTTAAAGGTTACTGCTTATGACAATTATAATAACGTTACTATGCCCCTTGATTTACCTTATGATATTGCATATCAGTTATACTTTGAAACTGATGTAAACTACGTTCCTAGAAATTACGCTAATTTATTAACTGCTGTTAATACTGTATTTGAGGATGGAATTCTTTATAATGAAAATGTTTTAAATGCCTTAATTGATCAACTAATTGTTGACTTAGAAGTTGATGATAGATATACAAATACATTGTCGGGTTATGCTAAAACTACCCCTCAAGACATTGAGAATATTCGTTTAAATAACCAAAATAATAGACAAAGTCAAACTTGGAATCACGGAAGAGGAGTCAGAAATTATTGGAATTGTAAACTTCAAGACTGTGTCCCAATGCCTTAAAGCATAAAGAAAGCACCTCTAAAATTAGAGGTGCTTTTAATTATGAAAATACCTTTGATAATTGTACCCAACTATCACTTTTTATGTCATCGCTATAATCTGCTGTACAAATAAATAACTCATTGTTACTTTTGTCTTTTCTAACAAAAGCTGCCTGTAATGCATGCTTATTTGCATATTTAACAAGATAATCAAACTTCATACGTGAAAAGGCATCGATATCTTCACTTTTACCGCTATTACTGAAACCACCTTTAGTTTCTACAATCCAAATGGTGTTTTGAACTGAAACTATATAGTCTGGATAAAATAATTTAGCTGTACCAGCATTGTCATAATATCCGATAGAGAAATATTCACTACCTTTATCACCATTTTTATAGAACCAATCTACACTCTCTGTATCTTCACAAAATCTTTCAAAACTTTTTTCTGAATCAGATCTTTTCTCTGCCGAACTTAGATAGTCTTTATAAATATTCTTAGAATACACTTCTTGAATTTTATTACTACCATCATAAGTAAAAACAAATGATTCAGGGAAACTAAATTTTTGGTCAAAGAATAAATTTAATTGAGTTTGTTTTCCTTTTCCAGCCATAGAAATAGCGCCAACAAAATCTTCAATTAACTTATTATAGTTATTAATAATAAATGCATATAAGTCTTTAACCGTTAGTGCAAGTAGTTTTTTGTTTTTTGATGACTTATTAAATAACCTTCTCACAATTGTACTCATTTTTTCATATGTAAGGCTTATTCGCAGTCCAATTCTACTTAAGCGATTATGATAATCTCGACTATGTCTATTAACATCTAATTCTTCCGTCAAATTGATACTATCTAACTTTTTAAAATCATCTTCGCTTAAATTTTGTACTGATCCTGAAAAAGTCTTTTGACGAATAACATTAGAAAATACATAACCACCTTCTTCAAGTTTTGATTTATTACCTTCTAAATCATCATCTAAATGATAAGTATCTTTGTAAAACCCCATTATAGAGTTTATTGCTATTGTTGCGTCATTCGAAGAACTCAATCCCGATCTTTGTTCATTGATTAATCCAAAGTCTTTAAATTTTGGTTTCAAAGTTAATATTTTACCATTCAATGCATTTTTGCCTAATTCTGCTTTTACGCCTTCAGTAAATTTTTCATCAAAAGTATAAAGATAACAAGAATCTAATTTATCTTTTCCATAATGTTTAGCTTCGGGCATACGACGAATTCGACCAATAGTTTGAATCTCAAAAACTTCATTCGAATTTTCTCGTAATTTAACTAATATATGGGCACGTGGACAATCCCAGCCTGTAGCAATTGCTTGTTTAATAAGAATTATTATAGGCTTCGCATTATTCATTTCTACATCTTCTAAGTTTTCTTTTTTATCACTTAGCCAAATAGCTAGTAATCCATTATCATAAGTAATATTTTTTGTTGCTAAGTATTTTTCAACCGCTCCAATCGCTTCATCACTGTCATTTGGAAATTGGATAATAATTAAAGGATTTACTGATGAATTCAACCTTTTAAAATTTGTATTTAGTTCAAACTGCTTTTCGAGCGCTTTATCTATTAGAAATTCACTTGGATCTGTTATCAATGTATTACTACTGAACCCCTCATTAATAACTAATACTTTTTTTATTAATCCTTCTTCTATAACTTCAGATTCCGATATTTCTATAAGAGCAACATCTTTCCCATATGTTGGGGTTGCTGAAGTTCTTATTACTTTATCTGCATTAAACAACGAAAGAACTTCATTCGCTTTTAAAGTATTATTTTGATGTGATTCATCAATTACAACAACAAATTCTAAACTTTTATTCAAAGCTTTTTTAACGTGCTCTTTAAAATTAACTTTCTCGCCTTCTTTTAAAGCGTTATTACCTCGCTTAGTTAGCTTTTCCCAGTTTATAAAACAAACATCATCTTCTTCAAAGCCGCTATTCATAACATCAGATAAAAGTTTTGTAGAGCTATTATGAATATACTTATCCATTTTTGCTTTACTTTGCTTTTCTAACTCGCCTTTCCCAGGTGTTAACCATATAAAAACTTTATTAGGGTTTCCTTTTATATATTGATCAATAAAGTGTGTTAAAATAATCGTTTTACCAGAACCTGTAGGACTTTTCAATACTATTTCATGCTTATTTTCTAACATTTTTTCATTTAATTCACTAATAGCTTTCAATTGAAATTTTGCTAATTCAAGCATTTCTATCGCTCCAGTTCATTGTAATAGTAATTTGGTATAATCTTAACCTCGATGCCATTTTCTTTAAAATATTTTTCTTGTAAAGAACTAGTAAGAACATCATGTCCTAAATAAACCACTCGACAAATACTAGATTTATCTAGAGAATCATTCCGTATAAATTCTTCTAATTCTTCATCTGTAAGAATAATTTTAAATTCTTTATTATCATCTAAATTTATACCATTTTCTAATTCAACCAAAGCTGGAATATAGTTTAAAAGTTCATCTGCGTATTCTTCATAAAACAAATCTTCCGTTGGCACATATTCAACTTTCAAATATTTTAATTTCCCTTTATATGGATTAAAGTATTCATTTTTTGTATTAATGCCAAATAGTCTTAAATATCCATCCTTAGATTCTGTTTTATATTGGACAAATTCATTATTACTTTCAATTCTTTCAATTTCCTTGAAAGTCTTATCAATTTTTTTTAGAGCTGATTTTGTTAATTTTTCTTCTAAAAGTTCTACCATATATTCTTTTTTATATTCAAACCCTTTTAGTAGACTGCTAACTCGTTTATAAGTTATTTCTCTACAAATATTATTTTGATTGTTTGTACACAAAATAAATTTACGGTTGCCTCCGCGCTCCTTATTCAATTCTAAAATTGCTTGTCCAGTTGTTCCCGAACCTGCAAAGAAATCTAAAACATATGCATCTGGATTGTAGTGACATGAAATTAAGCGTTTGATTAAATCTACAGGTTTAGAATAATCAAATTCATCTTGCAAATTGAATACACTTAAATCTTTCTTAGCATTATCATTTGAATATTTATTAAGAGTTAATTCAATTGAGCTTAGTGGCTTTGTCTTATGCACGTACTTAATAAAGTATTCAGTCATTCCTTTACTTTTTCTTTTCTCAATTTTGGCATTCAAATATGTTTTAGTATAGATACGGGCCGTCCCATCCTTCTTTCTTTTGATAACAACAAACCCATTTTCATACCCATATTTAAACATTTCCTTATTCCATCTCCATGCCCAGTCAGCGCGTTTATGTTTTCCAGATTGACGTTCTAAATGTTTTTCTTTACTTCCTCCTGGATAAAAAATTTCCCCATCAATTTCTAACGGATAATCTAAACTTTTACTGTAAGATAAACTGTCATAATCTAATGTTTGATTTAATTTATATTTACCTCGTTCATCAACAAACTCATCTTCATATTTATAATTATCATCAATATGTTCCTCCATTACAAAAACATCTTTATTTAGTTTCGTATATACTAAAACATAATCATGATTTTTTGAGAATGAGCCTGTAGTTTTCCCACTTTTTTTCGTTTGTCTTGGTAATGCAACAATAAAATTATCTTCTCCAAAAATTTCATCTGTTAAAATTTTTAAAGCTGCTTGTTCTTTATCATCGATACTCATAAATAAAATTCCGTCGTTAGACATAACTTCATGCGCTAACTCTAATCTACGTTTCATAAATGATAACCATTTACTATGTTTATATGCATCTTCTTTTTCTACATAATCATCGTCATACGTGAAGTCTGTATTACCAGTATTATATGGTGGGTCAATATAAACAACATCAACCAAACCCTTGTGAGTTTTAGAAAGTAATTCTAATGAAGCTAAATTATCACCTTCCAATAAGAAGTTCATTTCTCCACCATTATCTACATATAAATCTTTCTCTTCCGTAAACACGGGAAGATTCTCTTTTAATAGTCGGTCTAGTGTTTCCTCATGTTCCTCATAAATAAGCCCGTATTTTTTTATATTTAATTCATTTGAAATACCATTCAAATAATTCTTTAACCTTGCTGCTTCTTTTGAATCTTCTATAGCGCTAATAGATTTTTTTATTTCCTCAATTTGTGCTAACAATTTATTTCGATTTTCTCCAGATATATTAGTACTCAATTATCTTCGCCCCTAAAATTTATTTAAATTATACATAATATGCAGATCCACAAACTTTCCGCTGAAAATTCAAAGCTAACAATATTATACCAAATAAATTCAATTGGTTTATTATTGTTGTTATCCATTATCTTCTAATTAGTCCATTAAAATAATTCATTACCAAATTTAATAATAGTATAAGTTCTTATTTCAAATAATTTAAGAGAGTGTAGTATTTCATCAATTCTTCCTGTAACTAATTAATGTTCTTACTTAAAATGAGTGGATTACATTCAAAATATTTCTAATTGTTAAGAATGAAAAAGACAAATACGTGAACTTGATTTAACTTAGTGACGGTCGGAACAGAAGCATACGGGGTCTTGACGCATGCCCATCAACCTAACAGAACAGGTTGCCCCAAAAACGATAAAAATAAACTTCGTTGCTATAAAAGGCACAAAATTTTCGTTTTGGAGGTATTATAAATTTTTGCTTGATGGCGATGGGGTAGCGCCATCATTTTGGAAAAAGCCACGCTTGTCAAAAGTAATCTATCCATAGTGATACTAAAATTACTACTGACAGGGCAAGAAAAAATGTGATATTTCGAATCCACTTTTGTATATCATCAAAATACCGTTCTATAAATGCAACGTTGATATAAAACATGAGAAGTACAATAAGGAAGGTAAAGTTGCCAAATTTATCGTTCAATTTTTCATTGGTAAATGTGCTTACATGAAGGAATAGTAAAGCTAACGTTACTAAGAATAGCTCAAATAAGCTTTTCTTGCTCAATTCACCATCCCCTTACAGTAATTTCCTTTTAATTCATTTTATCAGAATGTAGTGTGTAGCAGACCATGAATATCATATTCATTTTTTTATACATTCCTATCCTGACGTGTTTTTTTTCGAAATGCTGGCAGGATGCCTAATAGTGGACATCGTTTTCGATATGGATCACATAGAAAATACATGCGATATTGCTAGAAGATTGGCGAAGAAAACAGGGTGCACATTTAATAGCGCTAGGGGCGCAGTGAGGTCGTTTGTTAAGCGAAAGAGGGCGGCATGATTTATATTGGTGTGCGTCGATATTTAACGAGGATTGGCGATGCCTTATGTGACTCGCGTTGTACTTCGCAGCGTACGCAATGATATAATAGTCTTCTAGCACTTCTACTAGCGATTGTACGTCTAATAGAAGCGGTATACGTAGTTGTGGAAATTCTGCGTAGGCTATGGAGTTGTGTTCCAGCGCTCTCATGTTGGATATATCGCAGCTCCTTTTTTGTATGAGTAGGAGTAACAAAGCTTTACATGATGTAAACTCGTGTAATTTTATAAGAGGAACGCTGGACGCTTAGAGCTGCAAGGTGTTAGCTTACTTTTAGTTAGTTGTATTTGTTTACGCAAGTTTACATATATACGAAAACAGGGGGGCTGTACAGCTGCTCCGAGGTCGGTCGGGGGGCGCCGTCCATAACTCGAGGGGTTACGCATATAACAAAAAAGACGCTATTTATTTAGCGCCCTGCTTCTTTTTCTTCGCTCGTATTAACGTACTCTTACTAATGCCTGTCAATTGCTCTACCTGTGTATATGAATGTGTTTCTAGTAATCCTAACGCATGCTCTATTTGCTTCGGTGTGTATTTGTTTGGTCTACCTTCTTTAAAGTCGTCACGTTGCTTTGCGATTGCCTTGCCTTCCTGCGTACGCTCTACAATCATATCTCTTTCGAATTCAGCGAATGAACTCATAATATTAAAGATTAATCGCCCCGCTGCTGTATCTTCTACTAATCCCATGTTAAGGATATGAACTCTTACGCCTCTTTCAAATAGCCCCTTAACTGTTTGTATTCCATCTACCGCAGACCTTGCGAATCTATCTAGCTTCGTAACCACCAATGTATCGCCTGCTTCTAGTTTCGATAGTACTTCTTGAAACTTAGGGCGGTCTGCCTTCGTTCCCGTAAACTTCTCGGAATAGATAATGTCGCAACCTTCCTTTTCTAACATTTGTATTTGCGCCTCTAAATTCTGCTGTAATGTACTTACCCTTGCGTATCCGTATTTCATATGTACCCGCCTTTTTTTCGTGTTCACTTATGATACTAAGTTATGACACCTTTTGATGTACCGATTCTATCGTGTCGTTAAAATGGTGTCAATACCTTTAAGTTATGACACTTTTAGTGTTAATGATACGTCCCCTTACATTCAAATGCTGCGATGCAGGGCGGCATATTATCTCACATAGGCAGGGCTATTTTACCAACAGGGCGTTATATATCCTTATACCCCGATACGTTATGGCACAGGGCGGATAGGTGGCTGCATATCGCTACACACACGGACTTATATGCGATTAGGTAATACAATTAGTGTTCGAACACCTTAAAACACCTCTATAAACCTTGTACGGCTTCGTGCGACGTCTGTACCTTTAGAGGTGGGCGCAGTACCTTATACGGATAGGGCTAGGGCGACATGCTGCTGGGGCATAGCGTATGTCCATGCCACCTATTACTATGCGGCTAGTCTTGCGCAGCTTTAAGTATTCGAGAGTGGTTGAATGCGAGGAAAGCAGCGAGTCTTTGCAGTGTTGTTCTTTCTTCATTCATATTGATTGCGAAGACTTCTATCATTGTAATTCAATTAGCGAATCAAAGGTGATCCGAAAGATAAACGATTAAGAATGTTAGTGCGAAGTTAAGTGCAGTCGATGCAGATTGCAAGCGCAGCAAAGAAGATTACTTGCGAAGAAAGAAACGCATTAAAAAGGAATCGCAATCGAAACTTATCATCGAAGTGAACGGCAGCGAAGCAGCGGGCGAAGACTTGCGAAGCCGTGAAGTGCAGCGCAACGATACAGCACGCCGCCCACTCGAAATTATCCATTTCCCCCAACGGCTACCACGAATACGTCACAGCAGCCCCTCAGAAATTATAGATTTCATTTTTGAACTCGGGGCGTAACAGTTGCCCGCCTTTAGCGCTAAACCTTCGCAATTTCTTTATATATCTATCTGCGTATCTCTGCGCAGTAATGACTTATATAGCTATCGTTCTTACTTAGTTATCGTTAGTGTGCGTTAGAGCCATGTTAGCTAGACCGCACATGGATGCTTATTGCGCTATAGCATACGGACTTGCAGCCTCGTGTCTCTTTCGCTACGCTCATCGACTTCAAATGTATTCGCAGTAGTGGGAGGTGTTTTATTAGTATATTGCTGCGTAAATGCCGCTAGGCAGGGCGCTCTTATGAACATAAGATAAAGAACGTACTCATAGCGGAAAACGGGGTATAACCTTACAGCCGCAAGGGTTTGGGGTGATTTCGAAACTGTCACTAAAACCAATGCCAAATCGAGCTAACTATCACTTTAACCAATGTGTGTAAACTCATCGACCTAACCCAAAATCGAAACTTGAGGCGCCTATCATTGTGAAGGCACTTTTTTTATGTGCCGAAAACAAAGGAGGGCTACTAAATGGGATTAAGAGAGTACGTAAACGAGGAAACGGGAGAGTTATTTTTTAGTAAACGAGACGTAATAGAACAAAAGGAAAGAGAAGAGCGTCAGCGTCAAGGATACAAAGACAAGCTAGCTCGTGAAGCAGCGAAGAGTCGGGAAGACAAGCGAGAATTTTTAAAGGTGATCAATGACCGAATGAACGCAATCAATAAAGATATATCGCTATTAGATGCGGGGCTGCTATTTAAATTAGCTTTAAATCTGCGACTAGGGAACGGCAGTAGGCTCGTTACTGGGAAAAGAGATGCACAAGGTAGGCTAAAACCGCTTAAACAGTCGGATATGCAGCGCCTTTTAGGAAAGAGCACGAACGGTGTTAAGAAAGCAATCGGACGATTAGAAGCTCTAGGTGTAGTCCATAGAGAGGGCGAAGGAAGGCGTAGCGTTTTTTATGTAGATGAAAGCCTTATTTCTATCGGAAAGAGCGAGGAAGCGAAGCCGTTTACGAAGGTCTATAGAGTATATGCGAAAGAGAAACTAGATGAATTAACTGACAATGAAGCGGGGCTGCTGCTTAAAGCGACTGCGTACGTAAATCACAAGTTTCTTATGTTAACGCACGACCCGACGGAGCAAGACGTAGACAAAGCGAAACCGTTACGTATTAAGGAAGCTGCTGCGCTGCTAGGCGTGGAAGAGAGCCATTTTAGCGTACTGTTATCGGGTTTAAAGCGTAAAGGTGCAGTAGCCACGTTCGATACAGGCACAAAAGGAAAAGCAATACTGATACATCCGTATTTATGCGACAGAGGTAACGACAAAGGTGAGGTAGCTTCGCTAGTGACGAATTATTTCCGTATTTCTTTTAATTAATTTAAGCGAAGTATACAAGAAATCGACCCGTAGCCGTACATATAAGTGAAGAGAGTAGGGTACGAACCTATTCTCAATCTAGTTAGGTAAGTACGCAAATTCGTATGCGGCTTCGGTTTATGTATTACGGAAGCTGCCTGTACTTATTACGCCGCTACATTCTATCCAATGGCATTAGAGAGGGCGCTATTAACGTGGCGTCCAGTTCCCTTTTTTACATACGAACCATATATAAAATACGCAACTATAGGAGGCGATAAAAATGAATGCTGCGACAATCCGTTTTACACGACAACTACTAGATTTAACGCAAACAGAGTTCGGTGCGCTAGTAGGTGTTAATCAACTCGCTGTGACTCGTTGGGAGAGCGATTTACAAAGTCCGAATAAAGACAGCGTGAGAAGAATACGAACGTTATTAGGCGACGAAGTTCTTGCAAAGATAGACGCATTTATGTACGAACAAGAGCTAAAAGTGCTAAAGGATTCGGTTAAAGCGCAAGTAGCTGCACGAGCTACAGTTAAAAAGAAAGATGGAAGTACGAAAGTGGGTGTAGCTGTATGCGTCCGTTAATGGTGGTTAACATTCATAAACTACGAGGTCGCCCTTTCTTATGCGCTTATGTATACGACGACAATTATTTACTCGCGCAGGTAATCGCACCTGCAACCGAGATGCCGCTAACGAAGAAGATGCGTGAAGTGGTGTGGGCGAATTGCGACGACTTACCAGCGTTCGACGTATGGACAAGCGATGAATCTATATACCTAGCGTGTCTTACGGCGAGTGATATAACTGGGCATTTCAAGGCGCAGGAAGAGACGTCGGAAACATTACGCGGTATCGAAGATGCGAGAACACAAGAGGCTCTAATAGATTTATACGAGCTAAAAGATCCGAATGAAAAAGAGCAGCAAAAACAACTACCGAAATGGCGCACAGTGCTTATTAGCTGTATGCGTAAATTAATCGAAAAACTAGAGGGGGAAACGAAAGATGGAATGGAAACTATACGAGGACTATAAGAAACAAGACGAAAAGGCATTAGCACTAACGGAAAGATACGCACAAAAGGTAAAAGATGCGAAAGAGGGCGTAACGGCTGCTGTAGTAGCATACGAGGACGTCTTAAAGAAAGAGTTTGCAGGGGGAAGTGTTGCTACTCAAAAGAAGAAGGCGCAAAGTGATATCGACAAGGCTAGAGCTGCGTTAGAGTTCGCAGAGAAAGAAGAAAAACAGGCGAACGAGTACGCCGAACAGGAGCTGCAAGGGAAAATTACAATAGATGATTTAGCGGCTGATTGGTTCGGTACTATCGACCCTATGCTACAAAAAGAACGTGTACAGCCAATCGTAGAGCGAGCGCAAAAGGCTATTGGAGAATACTACCGCACAGTACTAGAATATTACCAGCTAAACGATGAGTTCGGAGGGCTATTATCAAAACTAAACGAACTAAGTCGAGGACGCAAAGGTGCTTCGCCTTTCTTTAATGATGTGTTCGACTATAGAGAACTGCCGAAAATGAGTGACGATGAGCTAGGGTATATTTACAGAAATAAAGAACTACCTGAAGCGTACAAAAAGGAGGAAAACTAAAATGTACAATATCAACGTAATGCGTAGCGATGTAAAGGCGAAGCTAGGGAATAACGAGCAGATTACACGGGAAGATGTTACGGCAGCTATGGAGGTTGCACAACGTTCCCAGCATCATAACGATAAGGTTCTATATGTAAACGTAAAACGTGCGTATAGTACGCAGCAGGAACATAACGAAGAGTAAAGGCGAGGGCGTGGACTTAGTGTCTGCGTCTAAATTCGTTCTATGCCGTTTTGCGCAGAGTACGAAGACCACGAAGAAAGTGAGAGAAGGCGCATTATATATAGGATAGAAGAGATTTTTATACTTGCGTATTAGATAGACGACAGGCTATAATATCCATATGTAAAGAAGCGAACACCTAAGCGATGGAGTTCGTGTCCTACGTTAAACTTTCGGTAAGAACAAATCGAAACAAGACGGAGGCTAAACGTTGATATTATCATAATCTTCATGCGCCCATAGCTCAGTCGGATAGAGCGGTGGTTTCCGGTACCACGTCTGCCGGGGGTTCGAATCCCTCTGGGCGCGTCAAAAAGTCCTAACTTACGTTTTGTAGGTTAGGACTTTTTTTATTTCCCTCTTGTTATATCTGGTAATAAGATTTACTATTAGTACTTGATAATAATTTTTCGGCGTATTATTTTCTTTCAATATTATTCAAATTTCGGTTGTAAGTTGTAAATCTCATTAATACATATAAATTAATAATATTTTGGAATGGGTGTCTGCGTGAGGATTCTCCTTTTACCAAACTTATTGTACAATAGAAACAAGGGGGAGATTAGTTTGAAGGCAAGTCTTTTACAAGAACAAAGCTTACGTTTGGCAATGACACAAGAGTTAAGGCAAGCGATTACAATGCTCCAGTATAATGTACAAGAATTATCGGAGTTTTTGTATGAGCAATCGTTAGAGAATCCCCTTATTGAGTTAGGTGGTTTTGAGAGGGAGAAGAAAAAGAGCTCTAACAACAGTAAAAGTACCAGCAAACAAGTCGAGAATCAGATGGAGATCTACAGTGTGGATTCTACAACGATTCAGCAACATTTATTAAATCAAATACAGTATTATAAAATAGATGAAGAAGAGCGAAAAGTAGCTTCTTTCATTATTATGAACATGGATGGAAATGGGTATTTACAAGAAACGAACGAAGAGTTAGCGGATCTCCTTTCCGCACCGATTCATGTAGTCGACCGCTCTGTAGAGCTTGTCCAATCGCTCGAGCCAGCAGGGGTAGGAGCGCGTAATATTCAGGAATGTCTAACCTTACAATTGAAGCGCTTACAAAGACGGAATGGATTAGCGGAAGAGGTTATAGAGGATCACTTCGCTTATTTCGTGAAGAAGGATTGGCGAAAGCTCGTTCAAGTGTTGAAGTGTAGTAATGAAGAATTGCAATCGGCGGTGAACTGTATTACGTCCCTGCAGCCGAAACCAGGTCTTGCGTTTTCTTCTGATAAACCACTTTACATTGTGCCTGATATGGCGGTGAAAAAAGATGGTGATCGTCTCGTTTTACAAATGAATGAGAGAAATATGCCGAGAATTGAAATTCATTCTGAGTATAGTGCACTTCTGAATGATAGTGAAAGTGAAGTAGCATCTTACGTATCAGAAAAGTATCAGCATGTGCAGTGGATTATGCGCAGTTTAAAACAGAGAAAACAAACGCTTCTGCAAGTGATGACCATTATTATGGAAAAACAACATGATTTCTTCTGGGACGGTCCAGAACATTTAAAGCCACTTGCTTTAAAAGAGGTAGCGGAAGAGTTAAGTGTGCATGAGTCTACAATTAGTCGTGCAACGCGAAATAAATATGTGCAAACACCACACGGTTTATTTGAGATGAAATCGTTCTTTAGTAATGCTGTTTCTACTACTGAAGATGAAGCAGTTTCTACAAAGCGTGTGAAACGGTTTATTCAAACGCTTGTTGAAGCGGAAAATAAGAAAAAGCCACTTTCAGATCAAAAGATTTCAAAATTATTAGAAGAAGAGCATGAAATCGTTATTTCTAGAAGAACAGTGGCGAAGTATAGAGAACAAATGCATATTCCAGCGTCGTCATTACGAAAAACGATCGGATAGGTGAAGAAGATGGAAGTTGTACTGTATACAAAAAAAGATTGCGGCCTTTGCGTGCAGGCGAAACAAGTTTTGCAGGAAGTGCAATGTGAATATTCTTTTCAAATTGAGGAAATAGATATATATGAAGATAATGACCTTTTAGAAAAATATCATCTAATGATTCCGGTTGTAGAAATAGGCGGAAAACAGGTGGAATATGGTAACATTCACAAAGGTGTCATAATAAACTATATAAAGAATGCAGTTAAGAGTTGAATAAGTTTCTATCTCCTGTTACAATAATACACGTAGCAGGGATTATTTTTTTAACCTATGTGGGACACAAAATGTCACTACGGGACGTAAAGTGACCACGAGGAAAAATGAACCAATGTAGTGAGGAGAAAAGATATGCGCTCATGGATTCAGAACACAAAAAAATTATTACCTGATCTGCTACCTGTTATGCAAACGAGAATGCAAATTCTTCAATACATTAGGCTCATGCAGCCGATTGGAAGAAGAAACTTGTCAGCGAGTCTCGGTATGACAGAACGAGTATTGCGAAGTGA
>NZ_JAKUFT010000036.1:0-52262 GCF_022663605.1 Bacillus cereus group sp. BfR-BA-01379 | reverse complement strand
TACAATAATTTTGAAATATCACATATTTAATATTTCAAAAAATGAGGTGGAATTATGATTTCAGTTCAAAATGTCACAAAACAGTTTTCAAATGGAAAAGGTTTGTTTCATATTACATTTGATGTAAAAGAAGGAGAAGTATTCGGTTACTTAGGACCAAATGGTGCCGGGAAATCCACAACAATTCGTAATTTAATGGGATTTATAAAACCGACAGATGGTAAAGCGACAATTTTTGGATTAGATTGTTGGAATGAAGCAGCGAAAATTCAAAGAGAAGTTGGCTATTTGCCAGGAGAAATCTCTTTTATTGAAGGAATGAATGGATTAGAGTTTTTAAAGTTAATGCAAGGCATGCGTGGGCTTAAGGATACGAAAAGACGAGATGAATTAATAGATCGTCTGCAATTTGATGTGAAAACACCGATTCGAAAAATGTCTAAAGGAATGAAGCAAAAAGTAGGAATTGTTGCTGCGTTTATGCATGATCCAGAAGTGTTAATTTTAGATGAACCGACATCAGGGCTTGATCCACTTATGCAGCAAGTATTTATAGATTTAATAGTAGAGGAAAAACAAAGAGGAAAAACAATTCTTATGTCGTCACATATTTTCACTGAAATTGAGCGTACGTGTGATCGAGTAGCGATTATTAAAGATGGTTGCCTTGTAACGGTTGAAAATATTCATGATTTACAAAGTATGAGACGTCAGGTAATAGATGTAACAGTATCATCGCAAGAAGAGATTGAATCTCTGGCGCAATGTAATTTGCAATTTGAAGCGGTGAAAGGAAGAGAAGCATCGATTATTGTACAAGGAAACTATCAAGCTGTTTTACAAACACTTTCAAACTATAATGTAACAGCGCTTCAAACGAGAGCAATGGATTTAGAACATTTATTTATGCATTATTACGATCAGAAAGAAGGGGTAAAGCATGAATAAGCAATTGTTTTTAGCTAGTTTGAAAGAAACACAGAAAAGTATTTTGAGTTATGCAACTGGTGCAGCTCTATATTTATGGTTATTAATTTGGATCTTCCCTTCAATGGTATCAGCGAAAGGGTTAAATGAATTAATAAGTGCTATGCCTGATAGTGTGAAAAAAATTGTTGGCATGGAAAGTCCAATTCAAAATGTAATGGATTTTTTAGCTGGCGAATATTATAGTCTATTGTTTATTATCATATTAACAATTTTTTGTGTAACAGTTGCAACGCATTTAATTGCTCGTCATGTAGATAAAGGAGCGATGGCATACTTGCTAGCAACCCCTGTATCTAGAGTGCAAATTGCAATCACGCAAGCGGCTATTCTCATATTGGGACTACTGATTATTGTAACTGTTACGTATGTAGCGGGTATAGTAGGAGCAGAATGGTTTTTAGAAGATAATAACTTAAATAAAGAATTATTCCTGAAGATAAACGTAGTCGGAGGGCTCATATTTTTAGTCGTTAGTGCTTATTCATTTTTCTTTTCTTGTATATGTAATGATGAAAGAAAGGCACTTAGCTATTCAGCAAGTTTAACAATTTTATTTTTCATAACGGATATGGTAGGTAAATTAAGTGATAAGTTAGAGTGGATGAGAAATATATCATTATTTACGTTATTTCGTCCGAAAGAGATTGCTGAGGGAACGTATAATATATGGCCAGTGAGTATAGGTTTAACTGCTGGAGCCCTTTGTATTTTCATCGTAGCAATTGTAGTGTTTAGAAAGAGGGATTTACCGTTGTAAAGTAAAAAGTCCACTGAGAAAGTGGGCTTTTTTTGATGAGGAGGAAACGAATGAATCATTTGTTCCGGGTGCAGCTATATGTAAATGATATCGAAAAGTCATTATTGTTCTATGAAGAAGTAATTGGTTTAAAGTTGTATAAAAGAAGTATGCATGGAGCTCGTTTTAATCATGACCAGTTTTCTTTATTGTTAGTTAGTGATTCAAGATTGAATGAAAATCACTACTTTTACAATCGAAAAGAAATGAAGGGGAATGGCTTTGAACTAATTATTGTTGTCAATCGGATTGAAGAAGTATATGAACGTTGTAAAGAGAATCGGTGTGCGATACAAGAAGAAATTCAAACTTATCCATGGGAGATGAGAGGGTTTGAAATTGTGGATCCAGATGGGTATTTCCTTAGAATTACATCTGAGTAAAGGTAAACATGAAAAATGTTTACCTTTTTTATGAAAATATTCAAAAAAATGAACCTTTTTCTAGGCTCATCCGTCTAATAGATGTAAAGTTAAATTTGAAGTGAGGATGAAACAGGAGGAGCAATTGTGAAAGTAATCCCTTTATATAAAATGATTGTAAGAGAAGAAACGGATGTTTCTTTAGCAAAAAAAGGTGATCATGAAGCGTTTATGGCGCTTATACATACAGAAAAAGTGAAGATGTATCGCATTGCAAAGGCAATGTTACGTGATGAGACAAATATAGAGGATGCGATACAGGCAACAATTTTAAAAGCCTATGAAAATATAAAAAAATTAAAAAAAGAAGAGTTTTTTCAAACTTGGTTAATTCGAATTTTGATAAATGAGTGCAACAATATTATTAGGTCATACAAAAAGATAATGGTAATAGAAGAAAATGATTACAATATGAGTGCTTATGATCAGTATGAAGATATAGATTTGTGCAATGCGATTCAATCATTACATGAAGAGTTAAGAGCTGTTACGGTGCTTTATTATTATGAAGATATGAATCAAGAGAGTATAGCAAAGCTTTTAGAAATACCAAAAGGAACAGTAAAATCGAGATTGTCACGTGCGAGGGAACAACTGCAAAAACGATTAAAGATGGAATAGGGGGTGTATAGGATGGATAACGAAAAATTATTTGATGAGAAATTAAAAAAGAGAATAAAAGAAGAGAATGTGATAGTACCGACAGAGTTAAATGAAAAGATTAATAGTACCCTACATAATCTCCCGGTAAAAAAGAAAGGTTACAGAGTTTATATGATGGCTATAAGTGCTGCGGTTCTAACACTTTCAATTGTGTCTATGTCGGAGTTTTCTGATCAAATTTTTGCTCAAAATGGTGGAGTATTTGAATATGTAAAGAAAAAGGCTTTTTCTGATTATGAAAATGAAGAAGAAATAAAATCGAACGTAAATTATCCAGATAAAGAAAAAATTCATGCAAAGATGCTGGATTCTATTGATCATTTTAAAAATATTTCAGGACAATTTGAGGAATATTCTAGCTCGTCAAGAATTGCTACAACATACAAATATGCGATTGATACGGAGCGACAAAGTGGTATCTCTTCGAAAGAAGATAAACTAGCGAAAAAACGAACAATTATATATAACGAGGGCAAGAAAAAAGAATTTGATGATGAGAAGTATACATATAAAGAGACAAAATGGAGCCCGAAAGAAAAAAACTATGAGCTATTAAAATTAAATCCCACAGAAAGGTTATTGAGAAAATCAGGCGAGAAAAAAAGATACGATGATGAATATGTGGGATTCGCGAAGTATAGTATTCAATCAGAATTTGCTGATCTATTAATTCGATATAAAGATTGGAATTATAAAGAAACGAAGTATCTTGGACTGGATTGCTACAAAATAGAAGGGACAATAAACATAGAAATGCCTGTAAGTACATCTGAAGATTTAAGAGGGAAATTTGAAATGGTTGTAGAGAAAAATACAGGGATTATGCTAAAGTTCCTTAGTTTCCACGAGGGTATGATTCAATACTCGATTACGACTGAATGGATACAAATAAACAAAGGGTTGAAAGAGAGTGTGTTTCAAAAGGATAGCGCTAAGTATGAAAAATTGAAAAATATATTAGATGAATAGAAAATGGAGGGAACTATATGGAGAATACCTCTTCTTCAAGAGAAAAGAAAAATAAAAAACAATATAAAAAGACAATGATAATAAGTGTATTGTTAGTAGTATTACTATTTGGCGGAGTGGGATATGGTGCTTATGTGTATATGAAAACTTCTAATCTCGTACAAAAGTCTAGTTTACATTTAGCGCGTGGTGAAAAATCAAATTTACGTGAGAAAGCCGTAAAACCAATTGCAAATAATGTTTCACTTTTAATTATGGGAATTGATGAAAATCAAGAACGACAAAAGGAGTATAATGGTGCTTTTCATACAGATGCGCTACTGCTAGCTACTTTTAATAAAGATGATAAGACAGTGAAATTAACGAGTATACCACGTGATACATATACATATGTTCCAGTTGAAAAGAAAAAAGATAAAATAACGCATGCATATGGAAGTGGTTTCGTTAAAAATGGTAAAGATGGAGGACCGCAAGCTTCAGTGGAAGCAGTAGAAAAGTTGCTACAGGTGCCTGTTGATTATTTTGTGAAGTTTAATTTTAATGCATTTACTAAAATTGTTGATGGATTAGATGGGATTGAAGTAGATGTTCCAGTTGAATTTACGGAGCAAAATAGTAAAGATGAACCTGACGCGATTCATTTGAAAAAAGGACTACAAAAATTAACAGGGGAAGAAGCGCTTGCACTGGCAAGAACGCGTCATATTGATAGTGATGCAATGAGAGGTCAGCGCCAACAACTTGTTATTGAAGCGATGTTAAGTAAATTAAAAAGTGTAGGCTCGATTACGAAACTAGAAAAAATGGTTGAGGCGGTTGACGGTGATTTTAAAACAAACTTAGTAATGGCTGATATTTTATCATTTTATAAGTACGGTTTAAACGGTTCAGTTGAAAAAATACAATTAGCCGGTGATGATTTGTATTTACCTAACGGTCCAAATGGGCAACGTGTATATTATTATAATCCTAATAAAAAAGATCTACAGAGTTTGAGTAATACGCTTAGAACACATCTAGGGTTAAGTGAAAAGCAGATTGAAGAGAATTGAAGCAGGCGTAATGTCTGCTTTTTTATTTTTGTAGAAAAGAGGTTTGTTACGATATACATTATTTATTAACAATAATTTACAAGTGTTTTATAGTGAAAGGATATAAAGACTATTAAATCAATACATAGAATTCAATGAGATATAGTGTTTCGAAAGATTATGGAATTTTTATGAATATTACTGTAAAAAAATAATTTTTTAAAAATTTTCAATAATAACACTTTACAAAACTCAAAAAATTAGTAGAATAATAGTTAATAAGAATCTTCTGATAAATATATAAAGAAAAACAGAATTATCAGAAAATTCTTAAATGAGAGCGTTAAGAATTAGGGAGGGTACAGAAAGTGAAAAAGAAAAAAATGAAAAAACTAACAGCAGTTGTAGCACCAGTTTTAGCAATGAGTATGGCATTAACAGCATGTTCTACATCAGGCGGAGATAAGAAGACAAGCACAAATTCTAGCTCTGGCGGAGATAGCAAATCAGAAGAAAAATTAGCAGCGAAACAAGTACTAAATCGTACGGAAACAAATGAGATTCCGACAATGGATACTTCTAAAAATACTGATACATTAGGTTCTCAAATTTTAGGGAACACAATGGAAGGTTTATATCGATTAGATAAAGATAACAAACCAATCCCAGCTGCGGCAGAGTCAAGCACGAAGAGTGAGGATGGTAAAAAATATACATTCAAATTACGTAAAGATGCAAAATGGTCAAATGGTGATCCTGTAACAGCGAAAGATTTCGTATATGCTTGGCAACGTCTATTAGACCCAAAAACAGCTGCTGAGTATGCATTCATTGCATTCCCAATTAAAAATGCAGAAGCGGTTAATAAAGGGGAAAAACCTGTAACAGAACTAGGAGTAAAGGCAGTAGACGACCTTACTTTTGAAGTTGAATTAGAACAAGCAGTACCATACTTCTTAAACTTAGTAGCATTCCCGTCGTATTATCCGTTAAATGAGAAGTTCGTAAAAGAAAAAGGGGATAAATACGGTTTAGAGTCTGATACAACAGTATATAATGGACCGTTCGTTCTTACTGATTGGAAGCATGAGCAAGGCTGGAAACTAAAGAAAAACGATCAATATTGGGATAAAAAGACTGTAAAACTAGATGAAATTAACTATAGTGTAGTTAAAGAAGTAGCTACAAGAGTAAACTTATATGATACAAATGCAATTGATTTCGCGCTATTATCAGGTGAGTTCGTTGATAAGTATAGAAACAATAAAGAAGAGTTTGGCACATACTCACAAGTAAGTACTTATTTCTTACGTATGAACCAAAAACGTGGTGGACAAGATACACCATTAAAGAGCCAAAAATTACGTGAAGCAATCGCACTTTCAATCGATAAAAAGAATTTAGCAAGCGTTATTTTAAATGATGGATCTAAACCTGCTGACTTCTTAGTACCGAAAGGATTAGCAACTGGACCAGACGGTAAAGACTTCCAAGAAACATTTAAAAATGGTATTAAACCAGATGCGAAAAAAGCAGCAGCTGCATGGAATGAAGCGAAAAAAGAGCTTGGGAAAGACCAAGTTACAATTGAGCTATTAAACTATGACACTGGTAATGCGAAAAAAGTTGGGGAATATGTAAAAGATCAAATTGAGAAAAACTTAAAAGGTGTAACTGTTAATATTAAACTTCAGCCATTCAAACAAAAGCTGAAATTAGAAACAGAGCAAGAATATGATTTATCATATGCTGGTTGGGGACCTGACTACGCTGATCCAATGACATTCTTAGATATGTTCCAGTCTAATCATTCTCATAACCAAATGAGCTTCGCTGATTCAAAATATGATGATATGATCAAAAAAGCTGGTGGAGAATTAATGGGTGACGCGAAGAAACGTTGGGAAGAGCTAGGCAAAGCTGAGAAATTACTTCTTGAGCAAGATGTAGCACTTGTACCTTTATACCAACGTGGTGATGCATACGTTCAAAAACCAAATGCAAAAGGCATCGTTCATCATAACATTAGCCCAGAGTATAGCTTCAAGTGGGCGTACATGACTGAAAAAGATGGAAAATAATTTTAAACAGTAATACTATCTTTAAGTGGATATATACACGTTTCTTAGCTTATTTTGTAGTGAGAATCTCATCGTCCACAATAGTAAGATAAAATGATAGAGCATTTCAAAAGTAGACTATTTACTTTTGGAATGCTCTTTTATTTTGAGATTAAATGTAAATCAATCGATAAATATAAGGAAGTATTTGTATTGTGATAATTGTAAAACATGCTTGTTATTATCACAAAAAAATAATTTTTAGAATATTTTAAAAATAACTTTACAAAATCTGAAAAGTTAGTAGAATATTAATTAATAAGAATTTTCTGATAACTGGTTATTAGAAAATCTATCAAAATTAGTTTCGTACATATAATTGGGGAGGGTACAAAAATGAAGAAAAAGATGAAAAAGTTCACGGCGGTTGTAGCGCCAGTTTTAGCGATGAGTATGGCGTTGACAGCGTGTTCTGGATCTGGTGGAGAGAAGAAATCAACTACGACGTCTAGTGGTGGTGGGGAAGAGAAAAAATCTGAAATTAAATACGCAGCGAAACAAGTGTTAAATCGTACAGAGAATCAAGAAATTCCGACGATGGATGTTTCAAAATCTACAGATACATTAGGTTCTCAAATTTTAGGGAACACAATGGAAGGTTTATATCGATTAGATAAAGATAATAAGCCAATCCCAGCTGCTGCAGAATCTAGTACGAAAAGTGAGGATGGCAAAAAATATACATTTAAATTACGTAAAGATGCAAAATGGTCGAATGGCGACCCTGTAACGGCGAAAGATTTCGTATACGGTTGGCAGCGCTTACTTGATAAAAATACAGCTGCAGAATATGCGTTTATTGCTTTCTATATTAAAAATGCAGAAGCAATTAATAAAGGTGAAAAACCTCTAACAGATTTAGGAGCAAAAGCGGTAGATGATTATACGCTAGAAGTAGAATTAGAAAAGCCAGTACCATATTTCTTGAATTTAATGGCGTTCCCATCTTACTATCCTTTAAATGAAAAGTTCGTAAAAGAAAAAGGAGATAAATTCGGTTTAGAAGCAGATACAACGTTGTATAATGGACCATTCGTGATGGCTTCTTGGAAACATGAACAAGGATGGCAGCTAAAGAAAAATGATAAGTATTGGGATAATAAGACTGTAAAATTAGAAGAAATTAACTACAGTGTAGTAAAAGAAGTTGCGACGAAAGTAAACTTATATGATACAGGGTCAATTGATTTCACACTATTATCAGGAGAATTTGTTGATAAATATAAATCAAACAAAGAGGAGTACGGTGAGTATTCAGAAGCAAGTACATTCTTCTTACGTTTAAATCAAAAGCGTAACGGACAAGATACACCGTTAAAGAGCAAAAAACTACGTGAAGCAATCGCATTATCAATTGATAAAAAAGGCTTAGCAAATGTTATTTTAAATAACGGTTCAAAAGCAACAGATCAATTAGTACCAAAAGGACTTGCTACAGGACCAGACGGTAAAGATTATCAAGATACATTTAAAAATGGTCTGAAATATGATCCGAAAAAAGGTGCGGCAGCTTGGGAAGCAGCGAAAAAAGAGCTTGGAAAAGATCAAGTGACAATTGAATTACTAAGCTATGATGATGGAACTGCGAAGAAAATCGCTGACTACTTTAAAGATCAAATTGAGAAAAACTTAAAAGGTGTAACGGTTAACACGAAAATTCAGCCGTTCAAACAAAAACTAAAATTGGAGTCAGCACAAGATTATGAAGTTTCGTTTGCAGGTTGGAGCCCAGACTATTCAGATCCAATGACATTTATTGATATGTTTGAATCGAAGAGCCCATATAACCAAATGAGTTATTCGAATCCAAAATATGATGAAATGGTGAAAAAAGCAGGTAATGAATTATTGTCTGATCCTAAGAAACGTTGGGAAACGTTAGGAAAAGCAGAGAAATTGTTCCTTGAAGAAGATGCAGGATTAGTACCTTTATACCAAACAGGTAGAGCGTATGTAATGAAGCCGAATGTAAAAGGAATTGTGAAACATAACATCAGTCCGGAATATAGCTTTAAGTGGGCTTATGTAACGGAAGGGAAATAATAAAAAAGAGCGTGTTCAAAGTAGAAACATTACTTTGAACACGCTCTTTTTCTATTCAATTAAATAGAGAAGAATAAGAAAAGTAGTACTGACATATAGTAGATGGGGGAGAATTCGTATAGTAGTAATAGTAAAATACATAGTTACTATGAAAATAAAATAATGGGAACTTCAAAAATGAGGATAATTACCAAGATTTTAATTGGTGAAGAAGTATTAATAACTAAGTTCTTAGAAAATCTCTCAAAGTTCGTTTCATACATATAATTGGGGAGGGTACAAGAATGAAGAAAAAAATGAAAAAACTAACGGCAGTTGTAGTGCCAGTTTTAGCAATGAGTATGGCATTAACAGCATGTTCTTCTGGATCTGGTGGGGAGAAGAAACCGACTACAACGTCTAATAATGGCGGGGAAGAGAAAAAATCTGATATAAAATATGCAGCGAAGCAAGTGCTAAATCGTACAGAAACGAATGAAATTCCGACGATGGATACTTCAAAAAGTACAGATACACTTGGCGCACAAATTTTAGGGAATACGATGGAAGGTTTATATCGTCTTGATAAAGATAATAAGCCAATACCAGCTGTAGCAGAATCTAGCACGAAAAGCGAGGATGGTAAAAAATATACATTTAAATTACGGAAAGATGCAAAATGGTCAAACGGTGATCCAGTAACAGCGAAAGATTTCGTATTTGCATGGCAACGTCTCGTAGATCCAAAAACAGCTGCTGAGTATGCATTTATTGCCTACTATATTAAAAATGCAGAAACAATTAATCAAGGAAAAGCAGAAGTTGCTACATTAGGTGTAAAAGCGGTAGATGATTATACGCTTGAAGTGGAACTAGAAAGGCCGGTACCATATTTCTTGAACTTAATGGCATTTGCGTCATACTATCCATTAAATGAAAAGTTTGTAAAAGAAAAAGGGAATAAATTTGGTTTAGAGTCTGATACAACAGTATATAACGGACCGTTCGTTCTTACTGATTGGAAACATGAGCAAGGCTGGAAATTAAAGAAAAATGAGCAGTATTGGGACAAAAAGACTGTAAAACTAGAGGAAATCAACTATAGTGTAGTAAAAGAACCAGCTACTCGAGTGAATTTATACGATACAGGAGCGATTGATTTCGCCCTTTTATCAGGAGAGTTTGTTGATAAGTATAGAAATAACAAAGAGGAGTTTGGCGCATATTCGGAAACGAGTACGTTTTACTTACGTCTAAACCAAAAGCGTGGTGGGCAAGATACGCCGTTAAAGAGCAAAAAATTACGTGAAGCAATCGCATTATCAATTGATAAGAAAGCTTTAACGAATGTTATTTTAAATGATGGTTCAAAACCAGTGGATTACTTAGTACCAAAAGGTTTAGCAAGTGGGCCAGACGGTAAAGATTTCGCAGAAACGTTCAAGAATGGTTTAAAACAAGACTCCAAAAAGGCAGCAGCAGCTTGGGAAGAAGCGAAAAAAGAACTTGGAAAAGATCAAGTCACAATTGAACTTTTAAATTATGATACTGGTAATGCGAAAAAAGTTGGGGAGTATGTAAAAGATCAAGTTGAAAAGAATCTAAAAGGCGTAACAGTAAATATTAAACTGCAACCATTTAAGCAAAAGCTTAAATTAGAATCAGACCAAGATTATGATTTTTCATATGGTGGCTGGAATCCAGATTATGCAGATCCAATGACATACCTTGATATGTTTGAAACGACAAATTCTCAGAACCAGATGAGCTACTCAGATTCAAAATATGATGACATTATTACGAAAAGTAAGACAGAATGGATGGCTGATGCAAAAAAACGTTGGACAGAGTTAGGAAAGGCTGAGAAAATATTACTTGAAGATGATGTAGCGCTTGTACCTTTATATCAAAATGCTCGATCCTATGTAATGAAACCAAATATAAAGGGAATTGTGAAACATAATATTAGTCCGGAATATAGCTTTAAATGGGCGTATGTAGAAGAGAAATAATAAAGTGAAATTTTAATCAAGCTGCCCAGCAAATAGCAGGATAAAAGAAAAAGCATTTTCAAGTTGCGGTATTAGAGCACTTGAAAATGCTTTTTCTATGCACTTTTATTCCTTCCTCGAATATATAAAATTAAAAAGGGAGAATCCCATGGAACGAAATGCTTACATCGATTTCCTAGCTTATTACGGAATAGGGAGTGCTCACCCTGGTGGTTTTACGTTAACAAAACAATTGTTAGCACAACTACCTTTTAAATATGGAGCGAATGTCCTTGAAATAGGCTGCGGTACGGGGAAAACAGCCGCGTATATGACAAAAGAATGTGGTTATAAAGTAACGGCGGTTGAAAAGAATGAGATTATGATTCAAAAGGCGAAAGATAGATGGTCAATTGAAGGACTAGACATTCAATTAATTGAAGGGAATGTAGAGCAATTACCTTGTTTGCATGACTCATTTGAGTTCGTACTCGGAGAATCGATACTCGCTTTTACGGAGAAAGAAAGGGTGATCTCAGAGTGTTATCGTGTATTACAGAAGGATGGCAAGCTAGTTGTCATTGAAATGATTATTGATAGGCACATTGAGAAGAGTGAGGAAGAAAAAATTGCCCGATTATACGGGATGAAAGAACTATTAACTGAGAATGAATGGGTACAATTATTTCAGAAAGCAAATTTTAAAAGAATTACAATTGCTGGTGGTGGTACAATTGCAGAAACGATCTCGGGCTATATAGAAGAGCCAGAATGGAATGTATCCGCGTATATTCCAAATGAATTATATGAGGCATGGGTACAGCATGAAAATGTACGACTTATGTACCAACATATTTTAGGCCATCGTATTTTTATATGTGAAAAATAAATAAAAAGAGTTGGCTAAAGTTAGTCAACTCTTTACTATGTTAAATGAAAAATAATGCAGCTAATGTAATTCCGAAGATGAAACCAAATCCGAGTTCAACGCCCCATCCACAACCGCCGCCTCCCCAGCCGCCGCAATTACCGCAACCACGACCGCCACATCCACAGCCGCTGAATCCACCACCACCACAACCAAATCCGCAGCTGTCACATCTGCTAATGCCTCCGCAAAGATCACATCCACCGTTTGCATAAGCGTCATAGTATCCAAATCCTGTATCAAAAGATGAGCGCTGTTGCACTGGTTCAATCCATACAGAGCTTTTTGTCACATCAATTATTTTTCCTAAATGAATGCGACCATCACGATCTTCAATTCGAACGACTTTACCGAAATAACGTTGGCACGTATCGTAACATTTTTGTCTATGCATGTTCTTCCTCCTTCCCCATTACAGTAATACGATATGTAAAGGGGACAAGTGCGGCTTGTACGAATGCCCTATCTATCATAATTGTTATAGGAAAGGGGAAATATAGGAAGAGGATATATAAGGAGGAAAAAGGCATGAAATCTACAGATCAGTTTCAGACATACGAAGTACCGTGGGAAGAATTTATTGAAGCATTGCGAGAGGAAATGAAGAAGCAAGTAGGGGCAGATATAATTGATACAGTAGTTTGCAATTTAGAAGATGGCTTTGAAGTGTATACATATGTGCAGGGGGATTTGGAGTTTGAATACAAGGAAGCACTTGAAAGAAAATACGGAAGCGATGCAAAAACGCCTAATGTGCTAACGATTATGTTATTAGCTAGTATTTATAGTACAAGTGAAGAGAATTTACGCTTGCATGCGGATAATAAAGAAAATCCGGTTGTTGAAGTGTATGTGAGGCAATAAAACACGCTGTGAAGGCGTGTTTTTTATTTGTCCCGCATTAACGGGCAGTAAGACCACCACCTCAAAATTTAGCGGGAGAAAAGGGTTGGGCTGCCCGTAAAAGCCCCACTGTTAAAGCTTCACTTTATATGGTAAAATGTTAGAAAATTAAGAAAGAAGATGGCGGTTTGAAAATTAAACATCTTAATTTAACAGTTTCAGATGTAGTAGCTGCTAGAGAGTTTTTAGAGAAATATTTTGGTTTAACTTGTAGCGGAACAAGGGGAAATGGCTTTGCAGTTTTGCGTGATAATGATGGGTTTATATTAACATTAATGAAAGGGAAAGAAGTACATTATCCACAAACATTTCATGTAGGGTTTCCTCAAGAAAGTGAAGAACAAGTAAATAAGATGAATCAAAGATTGAAGGAGGATGGCTTTTTGGTCGAACCTCCTAAGCATGCACATGCGTATACGTTTTATGTTGAAGCACCTGGTGGATTTACAATTGAAGTGATGTGTTAATTCAAAATCAAACTTTTTGATATATGTTTTGAATACGAAAAGTAGGAAAAGTCTGTTTTAAGTGTAGAGCTTAAACAGGCTTTTTTACTTATAGTATCGGATAGAAAACGCTAGAAGGAATACTATTCAGTTTATATAACTGTTTACATAATAAAGTTATGCCATGTTAGTTGTCCTAAAATACAAGTCATATATCTTGTTTCCTCTCATAAATTTAAACATAGGAATTTGTCTACAAAGGTGGCGAAGCCTCATCATGAAAATTCGAATTTGTGCCACATTCATGTTGTTTCTATTTATATGGTTACATCCGTTTTGGACTTTTGCAAAAGGAGAGGAGGCAAAGGAAAGGGTCGTTTCACTTGTATATGATGATTCGGGCAGCATGAGAAATAACGATCGCTGGAAATATGCCAATTACGCTTTGCAAAGTTTAGTTGCGCTATTAGATGAAAAAGATAAATTTTCGTATGTTCCAATGAGCAAGCCGAATGATCCATTAAACATTTCGTTAACGAAGGATAAGAGACAAACAGAAATTGAGGGAATTGGGGCATGGAAAACCTATTTAAATACTCCGTTTAGCGCAGTAGAAACGGCGATGCAATCTATAAAAAAGGAAGCAGATATAGATGGAAAACGTGAATTTTGGCTTATTGTCTTAACTGACGGGGCATTTAATGATTTAGAGAAAGATAAGGTTGGCGGAAAAGAACAAATCTTGCAGAAGTTAGCACAGTTTAAAAAGGATATGGATGCAAAAAAGATATCGTTACATCCAATTTTAATTACGATGGAAGAGGATTTAGGACAGCAAGAAAAGGCACAACTAAATACATTTAAAGAAATATGGAAGAAAGAGATAAACGGAGTTACGATGCCATCTAGTGGAGAGGATGGTATTGTAAAAAGCGTCAATCAAGTGGCAGCATTAGTTGCAAATCGTGATCCGTTCTCCTCTGTTGAATCGATTGTAAAAACGAAAGTAGTAGGGAAGAAAGTAGAGATTACAACACCATTTCCATTAAAGCGTATGACACTTGTACGACAATCGCCTTCTTTGTCTAATTATCAGGTCACACAAATTTCTAAACCGTTACAATTACAATCTTCCTATTCTATACATGCACCAGGAGAAGCGAAATTATTCGGAAATATAGTTCATATCAGTACGGAAAATCAGGAAGTTATTAAACCAGGAACTTATACGATAGAGGTGGATCGAGATATTGAGAAAGAAGGACTACAAGTACTAGTTGAACCGGCGCTTAACTATACTGTTTCTACTTATGACAAAGATGATCGTATTCAAAAAAATGTGGAAAAAATGTACGAAGGTGCTACTGCTGTTATTGAAGCAAAGCCTACGGAATTACCAATTCAGTCTTCATATTTTCAGGCAGAAGTAGAAATAGACGGAAAACAGTACCCGATGAATTGGGACGATAAAAAACATGTATTTCACTACGAAACGAAGATTGATAAAGGGTTAGTGCGCGGGAAAGTTCATATGAACATAAAGGGATTTTACAGACAAACGAAAGAATTTAAAATCGAAGTAACGGAAAAACCAAAATTATCACTGCAGGCAATAACGAAAGATTATGAAGAAAAAGTAACAAATTTAGAGAATAGTAAACCCTTTATTATACAACCACAGTTAGATGGTAAGCCGATGACAGAAGAGGCTGTAAAGAAACTAATAAAATCTACTGGTGTCACATCTAAACAATCAATCAACTATGAAATAAAACAACATGGTAATCAAATTTATATTTATCCTCGACCTCATTACTCCGACACATTCAATTTTACAGATACTGGCACCGTAGAAGCTACCATCGTAGTGCAAGATTCAAAATTACAAGAAGTAAAGAAAAGTATTTCACTTCATATTCAAAATGCACCGTTTTATGAAAAATATGCGCTTATCTTTAAGTTTGTTATTCCTATCACTTTATTACTGTTAATAGTAGGAATAATCATTTTAGGTTGGATTGTTCGCCCAAGATTTCACCGGAAAGCACTATTGTATTACGAATGGGATCAAGAAGTAGCGAAAGATTGGTTATATCAATCTGAGCCAGAATTACTTAAAAATAAATGGTGGAAGCACTATTTTGGTATTCCGTATAGAGCGGAAAGGAAGACAGTACAATCCGTTACGTTTATAGCAAAGAAAGGATCGAAATCGATATTTGTAGCGAAAGAGTCCCAAGTAGTAGGAATGATTATTGATGGGATGTTTATAACAGAGGATGAGGTTGGAATGGAGCATAAGACGCTATATCCAAATGAACTTTTAGTAATTGATAGAGGGTATGGTAAAGAAATCTACAAATATGAGTGTGAATAGTAGGTAGGGAAAAGGAGGGAGTCTTATCTTTTCCCCCTCATTTCAAACAAGCAAGAATAGGAAGGTGGTTCACATGACGTTACAAGTTCCAACGATATTAATTGGTTTAGGTGGAATCGGTAGTACTGTAACACATCAAATATATGAAAGGCTACCTGAGGAGCGCCGGAAAAAAGTAGCAATGCACGTATTTGATACAGATGTGAATACATTGAGTAAATTTGATCATATTCGAAAGTTTAAAACACAAACGAGTTCGAGTAAAACGCCAAGAGAATATATTGCGGGAGATCCAACGATTCCAGAGTGGTTTCCGATGGACCCGACAATACTTGATAAACCGCTGACAGAAGGGGCAGGACAGTTACGCGTCATTTCCCGTTTAGCGTTACGTGCTGCAATGAAAGAAGATAAATTGACGTCCTTTTGGCAAGAAATCGAGAAGATTTTTCCGGTTACAAGCGATCAAACCGAATATGGAGTGCGTGTCATTATCGTAACATCACTAGCGGGCGGAACGGGTTCAGGGATGTTTCTACAAATTGCTTTATATTTACGTGAAATGCTTCGGAAAAAACTGCAGCATCACAACATTTTAATACGTGGTGCGTTTCTAATGCCTGATGTTTTAGTTAAGACGAGAACGGTTAGTGCGAAAGAGTTTGAAACGGTGCAAGCAAACGGCTATGCCTCGTTAAAAGAATTACATGCGATTACACTCGGTTCTACAGGAGAGCTATCCAAACGCGGTGGCGTCACGATTGAATTAGAGTATCGTCCTGATCAAGTAGATGAGGATGGGAGAACGAATCATACGATTAAACAGCATCATTTACCATACAATTATTGTTTCTTATATGATTACGAAAACTTACATGGACACCATCTGCACAATTTATCAGATTATATGGAGCAAATGGCAAATACGATTTATTTACAGTTATTTAGTCCGATGTCTGCCAATCATTTTGCGCAGGAAGATAATCAAATTCAACAATTAGCAGAATCGAGCGGGAAAGGACGATATTGCGGGGCAGGAACGGCAAAGATTATTTATCCATATGAGCATGTGTTAAAATATTGTGCTTTAAAATGGGCTGTGCAAGGTTTAGATGAATCGTGGCTTCATTTAGATCAACTGTTTCAAGAGAAAAAACAAAGATACGATCAAGATGTAAAACGTGGTATGCAACGTGAAAAGCCAGAGCGTGGGAAAAGTTATTTAGAAGACTTAGAACATCTTGCTACTCGTCCGGAACAGGCTCATATTTTCTATAGACAAATGTACAATGAAACGCGTGAAGGAGCAGAAGGCGGTAAGGTTGGTGTTGCGAAATCTAAACTGTTTTTAGAGGCTGTAGAAAGCTATGTACAGCGTACGGTGCAAAAAGATGAGGAATTAAACCGTCTGCAGCATGAGTGTAAAATTTCAGCTGCGAAACTGAAAATGATGGAACAAATGAAAGGTGAAGTAGCAAGAGTGGATCATGCGGTTCGTTTATATGCGTATGCGATTCCAAGCCGCGTACATGAACATGTAACGACACTTTTATATGACATGATTGAATCAGACCGTTTTTCACCAAGTGGTTCTGAAGGCCAGTCGTATCAGCTAAATACATGGTTTTTAAAGAAAACAGATCCTGTTCACCCAGTATCAGCTCGTTTTATGTTGTATGAAATTCGAAAGCAGCTAGTCGAGAAAATGAATCGTTTACATGAAAATAATGAACAAAAGCGTAATTTAATTCAAAACTACGATAAGAAATTTAATGTAAGTAATATTGATGGGACGGTAACAGCTGTTCGCCGAGTAGAAATTGCGCAGCAACAAGGCTGGTTTGGAAAAATGATGAATAATCAGCAGCGTTTGTTTAAAAAAGAATTTGAAGATATTGTAACGCAGTATGTACACAAATTAAACGAGTATCGTAAAGAAATGCTATTAGAACTCGTTTATCAATCGCTATATCAAGCGGTTAATAAAATGATTCAATATTGGGAAAGGTTTTTTGATAATTTACATGAAACGCGTGAAAATTTATTGTTTGAAATTCAAAAACGAAGCAAGGAATTTGAAGGGAAAACAAACCCAACGAATGTATACGTATTAGCTGAAGAGAAGTTGCAAGAAAAAATATGGCAAGATATGCAGCAACATTTAAATTTAGGTGTATTACCGAAAGATATATCTGCGGAAATTTATATGAGTTTATACGGGGAATATTGCCGGGATGCGAAAACAGAAGAGATTCAATCGAAAAAGGTAGAAGACTTTTATCGTGAGCACATACTAAGTTATTGCTACGATGAATTACAAATACGTTATCGCGATAAATTAGAACTGAATATCGTTGAGGCGTTACGAAAAGAAGCGGATTATAAGAAGCGTGATCGTGATGAATACGTCCGTGAAAAAATTGAAGACTTGTTCCATTTAGCTAGTCCATTTGTGCCGAAAGTTTCCCATCATAGGGAATTACAATATTGGGGTATACATCCATCTTTAAAGAAAGAACTACAAGAGGAATTAATTCAAGAAATGTTTAAAGAAAAAGATACAGTACATGAAGCTTTTTCGCCATTTGAAGTCATTTGTTATCGTGCGCATTACGGTTTATCGTTGCAAGACTTCCCTAAGCTTTCGTCTGGGCACATTGCAAATGGATTTATGAATGATAAAGGTGATTATTTTCAGTCATACTATCGCCGTGTGAACAAGTTGAATAGTAAAAAATCTAGTTTAACGCCGCATTTAGATAAGTATTGGCACTTACCAGCATTCATGCCAGACTTAAATGCAACGCAAACGAAGTTGGATTACGATAAATGTAATCGAGCTCTTCTATACGCGTATATGTATCGCTGGATTAGTTTAGTTGCTGTTGATGGTCAGTTCGTGTATCAATATAACGGCGTTGGACGTAGCTTTTTAATTCAGTCGATGGGAAAAAATATTTCAAGTGAAAGTTACAAATTACACAGAGCATTGCTTCATAATCCGTTTATTTATGAAAACATCTTGTCCAGATTTGAAGAAGAACAAGAAAAAGCGATGATACAGGGCGGACATTTATATACACATCCGTTCGTATTAGGTGCTCAAGATATTAGATGGCTTCGTAAAGAGCATGTCCATAATATTTTAGATATGATTTTAATGTATGACCGTGAAGCAAAATATGACCCAACGCTAGAAGAAACTTCTGATGAATTATTAAGGCTATTTCTTGATGAAATTGAGTTGTATTTCCAAAACTATTACGGTACAGGTGCCGATATGGTTGCAAAGAAAGAGAAAGAAATGTTTATTAAACAATTGTGGGATCGTTCGTATGCGAAAGGTTATGTAGATCCAAATAGTGCTCCTTATAAAAAGTGGCAAAATTTATTAAGCGTTCATGATGAAGAAGAAACGCCAAAAACGAATGTTTAATGAATGAAAAGGGAATCCTTAAAAGTGGCAATACAACTTTAGAAAAGAGGGATTCCGATGCCGTTTTTAGGAAGTGTATATCAAATATTTGGATTGTATCCAGAAATTTATTATGGAATGATTTCAGCTGAACTTGCGGAGCAGCAAAGATTGGAACAAGCGGAAAACGAAGAACCAGAAACAGAAGCGTAACTGTATAAGAAGTTTCAAAATAAAAATGATAACACGCTACTTACTCTTTACACGTATAAGAGTAAGTAGCGTGTTTTTACTATTTAATGATCCCGTTTTCTAAAATTTTAATAGTAGGAGTTACTTTCACATTAGCTTTTGAAAAGGCACGTGGCCAATCATCTTCGACAGTTTTCCATTCTTTATATTGAAACGCTCTTGCATAATCACCAAATCCGAATGGATCAAGTTGCTGTTTTTGAATGTTGTGGATTAAATCGTTAAAATCTTTTTTTAGTTGTTTTGTAATAAGAGAAGTTAATTTCTTTCTATCTTTGTCTATATCCATGTTGAATGTAAGTTCAGATACGGAAACTTTAAAATTCATTGCAATATTAAATTTGAAGTGGTTATCGTTATAGCCTGTGTGAATGTCACGATTCATGCTAAGAACATTTATTGTTACGAAATCTTTGCCGTCTGTATCTTTTAAATCACTATTACTTTCAACTTGAGTAGAAGGGATCTTCATTGTAAGAGAAACTGGTGTATTGGCCTTCTTTTGTAATAGAAGAAGGAGGGCACTTTCATATCGATTTAAAGACATCTTATAAATTCCGCGAGAAGTTAATAGTGCGGAACCAGTAACGATAATATCTTTTTTTCCTTTTTTTATTTCTGAGATAGCAGGTGTTATACCTTTATTAAAAGTTTGCCTATGAAATTCATGGAATGTCGTAAACGCGGTTCGATTGTATAGTTTGTTCGTATTAATTAAATCTGTTAAATATTCAGGAAGTGCAGGCTTATCTTTAAAATTATTATATATAACAGAAGAAATTGGACCGTCAACTGCAACCATGCGCATATTTCCAGTATTTTTAGGGTCGCGATACCAAACATCAAGGTAAGGCATAGCGCCTTCTTGTTTTAAAAACTTCGTGCTAAATAAAATGAGCTGTAATTTTTCTGTAGATACTAAACCGCTACTTGAACTATTAAATGTTGCTTTTGCTTCTCGAGGGGTATGTACTTTTGCTTCATGAGTTTCGTATTTTTTCTCCACATCCTCATTAAAAATAGGGTTTACGTGGTACACAATTAATTTTCCTTTTGCTTTTGCGTCAAAACCGTAAATTAATGAAATCGATTGTTTTTCTAAGTCGAGCCGATCTCCACCACATCCTGTTAGAAATGTTATGAGAAAGCAAAGTATAGTGAAAATAAAGCGTCTCATTTAAAGTTTTCTCCTTTTCCAATGCTGATAAAGTGTCATGTATAAGAGAAATACGACTGGGAATAGAAAAACGATAAAATAACTTGCGGTTCCCCAAAATTCCCGCAATGCACTTATTTGATACGAGGATGGAATATAAAAGAATAAAATGAAAACACACCCTAATAATAAAAACCAAACAGGTAATGAACTCCCTTTCTTGTTAAGTAATTGATTAATTCCATCTGAAGCAGTGAAAATATAAGGAATGCAAGAATCAAAAATAATGAAGAGATAAAATGACAAAAAGATAATTTCAAATCGTTCCAGAAATGAAAAGTGAAATGGAGTAACAAGAGAAAGAGTGGGCCATAAAAACTTGGTTATACCATCCGGGCTAAAATAAACGAAAGAGACGAACGTGACTTGAAGATAAACAAATAGCGTAATTAAATTCGCAAGAACAATTCCTTTTTTTGCAGATGATTTATTACTGAGATAAGGATAAAGGACAAATGCAAACTCAAATCCGAGAAACGCAATAATAGTGGATTTTACTGTGTTGAAAACGGGTATCCACCCCTCTTTCAGGAGAGGCAGAAGATAAACCCAATGTCCGTCTTTAAGTGGGATAAATAATAGTAATGGCATCCAGAGTGTAAAGAAGACAGTAAACACAGCATAGCGGCTAATAATAAGAACACCTTTACATGCGAGCATAAGCATTGGAATAGATAATAACATCATAATTAAAAACATGGGAGATCTAGGTAAAATCCAAATGTGCATGATGTATAAGAGGGAAAATATTAAAGAAACAGCAGCAAGTACAGCGTATAAAATCCAAAGGAGCATCATCCCTTTTCCTAACCAGTTTCCGAGGTAACGTGTTAATGCATCAAGCAAAGTATAACCAGGGTGTTTGGACATAATTTGGACAATACAAAGGCTGACTAAAGTAGTTATAGCCCATCCAATAATAATTGACATCCAGCCATCGGTATTCGCTCCTTGTGCAACTTCACGTGGAAGTGTGAGTACACCAAATCCAACTTGAACACCACTAATTGTTAGAATGTATTGAAATAAAGTGATCTCCCTCTTTGCGCGATTTGTCACTTCTTTTCCTTCCTTTCCTTCATATCTCGTTGTCGGTTTTCTTGTTTCAAGTTAAGAGAGAGTGGTCGTTTTCTCATTATTTTCCATGGTAAACGTATGAGAATGTCTTTTAAATCCGAAGCAAATGATGGAGAAAAAGGACTACCATATGGTACACCAAGTGATTCCATAGAAAGAATATGGATGATGATAACTGCCATCCCGACCATAATGCCAATGACACCAAATAACGAAGCGATTACCATCATTGGGAATCGAAGAAGCCGAATTCCTGCCGACATTTCCATGTTAGGAATGATGAAAGAAGCGACTGCAGTAATAGATACGACGATAACCATAACGTTACTTACGATTCCTGCTTGAACCGCGGCTTGTCCAATGACAATCCCTCCTACGACGCCGATCGTTTGTCCAACGGGACCAGGAAGCCGAACCGCAGCTTCGCGGAGCATTTCAAGTACTAATTCCATCAAAAGTGCTTCTAATATAGGAGGAAAAGGAATTTTAGCTCGAGATTCTCCAATTGTTAACAATAATTTAAGTGGAATCACTTCATAATGAAAGGAAATCATAGCAATATAAAGAGCTGGTGCAAATATTGCAATAAATAATCCGGTGAAACGAAGTAATCGTATGAAAGATGGAATCATTGGCCTAAAGCTGTAATCATCTATCGTCTGAAAAAAAGCTGAAAAGGTCATAGGTCCAATTAATACGCCTGGTGAGCGATCTACAACAACAGCAATTCGTCCATCCAGAATATGATGGGCCGTTGTGTCAGGGCGTTCAGTGATAGATAATTGGGGAAAGAGAGTATAGGAATTATCTTCAACAAATCCTTCTAATTCTCCGGTAGTAAGAATGGCATCCACTTTAATGGATTCGATACGGCATGCCATTTCTTGTACGACATCTTCATTTGCAGTGTCTGCTAGGTATAGCAAAAAAACCTTTGAAGTAGCTCGTTCACCAACAGTGAATTCCTTCACTTTCAATTCGCGATTTGGAATATAGCGACGAATAAGTGCAAGACTGTCGCTCGCTACCTCATTAAATCCTTCGTGTGAGCTTTTTATGGAAGTTTCTGTAGTCGGTTCTTCAATACTCCTTTTTGGTGCCGATTGCGTATCTAGTTCTAAAGCTGTAAGTTGTCCATTAATGAATAAAATGCTTTTCCCATGTAAAAGGGACTGTTCAATGTCTGCCCACTGCTGAACTTTCTTTATATTCCCGATTGTAACGGAGGATTCCCAAAAATCGTCCTCATTCCACTCTTTAAATAGGAGTGGGCGAAGAATATCGATGTTAATAACAGTTTTATCGACAAGTCCTTCCATATATATAAGTGCAGCTTCTTTTCCGTTTTTTAACGGAAAAGTGCGTGTAATTAATTCTGGAATACCGCTAAACAGTTTGGATAAGTGCTTTAGATTAAGGGAAAGAGAAGAAGAAATAGATTTTTTTAATTGGTGATCAGCTTGCTCTTGTGCAGAAAAAGATTTTTCACCACGTATCCAGTTATTAAAAGACCCCATTTGTTCGCTTACTCCTTGTCATATATTATCCCACTTTAATGGGCAGTAAGACCCCCATCTCAAAATACAGCGAAAGCAAAGAATTTAGATGGGGGATCAACTGCCCATAAAAGTCCGATTGGTTCAACTAATAATCAGTGGGGGATGAAGAAAACCCCCACTGATTAAAGTTTCACTTTATATGGGTTATTATGGATAGTTCTATGCGGACATATGCGTAGTTTAAATTTTATATTGTATATTTTTATCTTTAACGCTATAATTATAGTGTTAAAGATGGAATCGTGATATGACCTGTTATGAATCTATCGTTTTATTTATGAATAAATGGATTGGTATTTTAGCAAGATGTGCTAATAAACTACTCCACCATGATAATAACGTGCCGAAATGTGGTGCGTATATTTTCGTGGTGGAGTTTTTTTATTCTCAAAAAGGGGGAAAGACCATGAATAACAACATGGTTCATATTACAATTGACGGAAAAAAGTATACAGCGGAGCCTGGTTCAACGATATTGGGTGTTATTAATGAGAACGGGATTGAACATCCGCAAATTTGTTACGTGCCAGAAGTAGATCCTATTCAAACATGTGACACTTGTATTGTAGAAGTTGACGGAAAGTTAATGCGCTCTTGTTCGACAGTGGCGACGGAAGGTATGAACATTGAACGTAATTCTACTCGTGCAAAAGAAGCACAAACAGAGGGGATGGATCGGTTACTAGAAAATCATTTATTATACTGTACTGTATGTGATAACAACAATGGGAACTGTAAACTGCATAATACAGCAGAATTAATGGAGATTGAACATCAAAAATATCCTTATGAACCGAAAGTAGATGTAAGTGAAGTTGATATGTCGCATCCGTTTTATCGCTACGATCCTAATCAATGTATTGCATGCGGTCAATGTGTTGAGGTATGTCAAAACTTACAAGTAAATGAAACATTATCAATAGATTGGGAAGCGGAACGCCCACGAGTTATTTGGGATGAAGGAGTAAATATTAATGATTCTTCATGCGTGAGCTGTGGTCAATGTGTAACCATTTGTCCTTGTAATGCTTTAATGGAGAAAACGATGCTTGGTGAAGCTGGATTTATGACGGGATTAAAACCAGATATTCTCGAACCGATGGTAGATTTAATTAAAGAAGTTGAACCAGGATATAGCGGCATTTTTGCGGTATCAGAAGTGGAAGCGGCCATGCGTGATACTCGTACGAAGAAAACGAAAACAGTTTGTACATTTTGTGGCGTAGGTTGTTCATTTGAAGTGTGGACGAAAGGGCGTAAAATCCTTAAAGTACAGCCTTCTTCTGATGCGCCAGTTAACGCAATTTCTACTTGTGTAAAAGGAAAATTCGGTTGGGATTTCGTGAATTCTAAAGAAAGAATTACAAAACCTTTAATTCGTAAAAATGGAATGTTTGTTGAATCTACATGGGAAGAAGCACTACATGTAGTTGCAAGTAAATTAGGATCTATTAAAGAAGAATACGGTAAAGATGCTATCGGTTTTATTTCTTCATCAAAAATTACGAATGAAGACAATTATGTGATTCAAAAACTAGCTCGACAAGTATTTGAAACGAATAATATTGATAACTGCTCACGTTATTGCCAATCGCCAGCGACAGACGGATTATTCCGTACAATTGGTATGGGCGGAGATGCTGGAACGATTAAAGATATCGCAAAATCCGGTCTTGTTATTATTGTAGGTTGTAATCCGACAGAAGGTCATCCTGTTTTAGCTACACGTATTAAACGAGCGCATAAATTACACGGACAAAAATTAATTGTAGCTGATCTTCGTAAAACAGAAATGGCAGAGCGTTCAGACGTATTTATTAGTCCAAAACAAGGAACAGATCAAGTATGGTTAATGGCTGTTACGAAATATATGATTGATCAAGGCTGGCACGATCAGCAATTTATTGATGAGAATGTAAATTTCTTTGAAGATTTCAAAGAGAGCCTTACAGAATATACACTTCAATATGCAGAAGAAATGACTGGTATTTCAAAAGAAACACTTATGCAAATGGCTGAAATGATTCGTGATGCAGATGGTACATGTATCCTTTGGGGCATGGGAGTAACGCAAAATACAGGTGGATCTGATACTTCCGCTGCGATTTCAAACTTACTTCTTGCAACAGGTAATTATCGTCGTCCAGGTGCTGGTGCATATCCACTTCGAGGTCATAATAACGTACAAGGTGCTTGTGATATGGGTACTTTACCAGGATGGCTTCCTGGATATCAGCACGTGACTAACGATATGGAACGTGCGAAATTTGAAATGGCTTACGGAGTAAAAATTAATAGTGAACCAGGTCTTAATAATATTGAAATGTTACATGCAATTGATGAAGGGAAAATGAAAGCTATGTATCTTGTTGGAGAGGATATGGCTCTTGTAGACTCTAATGCGAACCATGTACATGAAGTGTTATCAAGCCTTGATTTCTTCGTTGTGCAAGATGTTTTCTTATCTAAAACTGCTCAATATGCAGATGTTGTATTACCAGCAGCACCGTCTCTTGAGAAAGAAGGTACTTTCACAAATACAGAGCGCCGTGTACAAAGATTGTATCAAGTTCTTCCTACGCTTGGAGATGCGAAGCCAGACTGGTGGATTGTGCAGGAGATTGCGAATAAATTAGGTGCAAACTGGAATTATAGCCATCCAAGTGAAATTTTTGCTGAAATGGCAAGTTTATCACCACTATTCTCACAAGCAAATTATGAAGTGCTTAAAGGGTGGAATAGTTTCCATTGGGGAAGTTTTGATGGAACGAATACACCACTTCTGTTCCAAGATGGATTTAACTTCCCAGATAAAAGAGCTCGTTTTGCGATTGCTGATTGGGTACGTCCAGCTGAATTCCCAGCGGAGTTCGATCTTCACATTAATAACGGTCGTATGCTTGAGCATTTCCATGAAGGGAATATGACAAATAAATCAACAGGTATTCAAACGAAAGTACCTGGCGTGTTCATTGAAATTTCTCCAGCGCTTGCAAAAGAACGTGGAGTGAAAACAGGTTCATTAGTTCGTCTTGTTTCTCCTTTTGGAGCATTAAAATTACGCGCACTTGTAACAGATCGTGTAAAAGCGAATGAATTATATTTACCGATGAACTCTACAGATAATGAAACAGCAATTAATTTCTTAACAGGTCCTGCAGTTGATACGCGTACAAATACACCTGCTTATAAACAGACGAAAGTGCGTATGGAAGTGCTAGAAGTTGATGGCGAAAATCCGATGCCAAAAGCAAATCCACGCAATAAAAAACGTCACCCTCAAGCTGGTATTGAGGTAGATCGTAAGTGGGCACGTCCAGGGTATGTGCATTTAACGGATAAGTAGGAGGAGAAAAATATGGCTGCACCTATAAAAATGATTCAAAAACAAGAATTAACTGAGGAAGAAATAAAACAGCAAAAATTAGATGATTTAAAAGAGCTTCTAGCTAATAATGAAGAAGCTTTAAATCAAATGTTTAATATTGTCGGTGAATTAAATGACATCGGAATGCTAGAAGCCGCAAATTCTATGCTAAAAGCGAAAGAACCAATCGCAAAAATCGTTCTTGGCCAAGTGACTCGTGAGCCTGTTACAAATTTAATTAATAATATGATGGGTGCTGCAGGTGCTTTAACAGAACTTGATCCGGAACTTACGAAAAAGCTTATAGGTAGTTTATTAGTAGGGTTAGAAGAAGGTAATGAACATCTAGAGAGTAATAAAAAGGTAGGAGTATTTGATCTTATGAAAGTATTGAAAGACCCAGACATTAACCGTGCTATCGGGTTTGGGCTTCATTTCTTAAAAGGTATGGGTAAAGGGTTAAAAGACGAATAATCTTCATGAAGTGAATCTTTTCGCCCAAATGTTTGTACGAAATAGTTTGGGCGGAAGGATCATTTTGGTAAAATATATAATAAAGTAAAATGAGGATTTTTTGGAGGTATAATTGTATGTCAAAAAAAGTACATGAATTTAATGATATGATACGAAAACTTCGAAAGGAACTTTTCGGAAAAGGACCGGAACGAATTCATACTGTTTTTGCTGAAAATATGGCGATTGCGACACTTTACGGAAACTTAACACCTACTGAAAAATTCATTTCAAGTACGATGGACGGTGCGGAAATGGTTCATTTGGCTAGAACGAAAATGATTCAAGAAGTGTATGCTGCGAATTCCCGTGAACATTTGGAGGAACTTGTTGGAGCAAAATTAGTGAATTTATTTTCAGATATGAAAGTAGAAGAAGATATTGCAGTTTCGGTATTCGTTTTTGATAAAAATATAACGTGAGAGAAGGATACTGATCGTGAAACCGATACAGGTAGAAAGAGAAATCTTTCGTTATGAACAAGGGGCGTTTAAACATATAGAGGACAGCATTGTAACAGAGTTTCCAGTCACGATTAAAATGAATGGACAGGAGTTTGTTACAATGGTTAGTACTCCAGAATATATAGAAGATATGGTAATAGGCTTCTTAGCATCTGAAGGAATCATTCGGAAGTATGAAGATATTGATGACATATGGGTACAAGAGAAAGAAGGATTTGTACATGTCACAACAAAAAAAGTGAATCCGTATTACGAACAAATGCAAAATAAACGTTATATTACTTCATGCTGTGGTATGAGTAGACAAGGGTTTGTTTTTGCAAATGATGCACTAAGTGCAAAAAAAATGAATGGCGTCCATGTACAGGTTGCTGCAGAAGACTGTTTTCGATTAATGAAAGAAATGCAGCAATCTGCAGAGACATTTCGTCATACAGGTGGCGTTCATAATGCGTCTTTGTGTGATGTGAATGCTATTATTTTAAGCCGAATGGATATTGGTAGACATAATGCATTAGATAAAATTTACGGTTATTGCTTAAAAAATAATATTTCTATAAGTGATAAAATCATTGTTTTTAGTGGTCGTATTTCTTCGGAAATATTATTGAAAGTTGCAAAAATTGGTTGTGAAATTATACTCTCAAAATCAGCTCCAACTGAGTTGGCTTTGCAGCTAGCAGAAGAATTAGGTATTACTACGATAGGATTTATTCGGAATCAATCCTTAAATGTATATACACATCCAGAGCGTGTTTTAAATATAAAATAAGTAAAAGCGAGGCAATAAATATGAAATCTGTCACATTAGACAAACTACAACGTCCTTTAAAGGATTTACGTATTTCTGTTACTGATCGCTGTAATTTTCGCTGTCGTTATTGTATGCCAGAAGAAATATTTGGTCCTGATTATTCGTTTTTGTCTAATGATAAAATTTTATCTTTTGATGAGATTGAAAGGATAACACGTATTTTTGTTTCTTTAGGTGTAAGAAAGTTACGAATTACGGGCGGAGAACCGTTACTTCGAAGAGGTCTTCCGCAGCTTATTGAGCGCCTTAATAAAATAGATGGTGTGGAGGATATCGGTTTAACAACCAATGGATCGTTACTTAAAAAGTTTGCTCCTGATTTATATAAGGCGGGTTTATCACGTGTGACAGTTAGTTTAGATTCCCTAGAAGAAGATCGTTTTTTCTATTTGAATGGTAATAGAAGCAAAGTGCAAAGGGTTCTAGAAGGAATACAGGCTGCAGCTGAAGTTGGTATGAAAATAAAAATAAACATGGTCGTTCAAAAGGGAAAAAACGAACAGGACATTTTGCAGATGGCACAATACTTTAAGGAAAATAAGCATATTCTTCGTTTTATTGAGTATATGGACGTTGGGAATTATAACGGTTGGGAATTAAAAGAGGTCGTCTCGAAACAAGAAATAGTAAATGCGATTCATCAAGTTATGCCGTTAGAACGGATAGAAGCGAATTATGCAGGTGAAGTTGCGACTCGTTATCGTTATATTGGAAGTGATGAAGAGATAGGTATTATTTCATCCGTAACAGATTCCTTCTGTTCCTCATGTACGAGAGCACGTATTTCTGCAGAAGGAAAATTATATACTTGTTTGTTCGCTTCTAAAGGAAATGATTTGAGAGAATTACTTCGATCTGAATACACTGACGATGAAATAACATATATCGTGCGTGATATATGGAACAACCGAGAAGATTGTTATTCAGATGAACGATTAAGTCATACAAGTAACAAAAGAGCGCCTAAAATTGAAATGTCACATATTGGTGGTTGATATAAGAGTGACGCTTTGAGGAAGTATATAAAAAATGGAAAATGTGCAACGGTTGTAGGTTTTCTATTTTATAGTAAAAGTGATGATTGATATCTCTGTAAAAGATGTGCAGAGAAATTAAGCAGCATTCAAAAACCTTTATTTTGAGGAGGTTTTTTGAAGCTGCTTTTTTATTTGGAGAAAATGGAGGAATTAGTAATGGCATTTCATAAACCGGAACAAATTGCTGAGCTTGTAATTGAGGCCGGTGTTCAAAAAGTAAGTCAGACGTTGCCAGCAATGCTTATTCTCGGTTTTTTAGGAGGAGCGTTTATTTCGTTAGGTTTTTTGCTTAACATTCGCGTTTTAGGTAATTTACCAGAGCGTTGGGGTAGTTTAGTCAATGTTTTAGGAGGAGCGGTTTTCCCTGTTGGATTAATGCTCGTCGTATTAGCAGGAGGAGAATTAATTACCGGAAATATGATGTCACTTTCTATGGCACTTTATGCAAAGAAAATTACATTGGTAAGTGTACTAAATAATTGGGTTTGGATTACTTTCATGAATTTCGTGGGAGCTATTTTTGTTGCGTATTGTTTCGGTCATCTTGGCGGATTAACAGAAGGAGATTATTTAAATAAAACGGTAGCAATTGCAGAAGGAAAGTTACATGAAACGTTTGGGAGAACTTTAATTTTAGCAATTGGTTGTAATTGGCTCGTTTGTCTTGCGCTTTGGCTCGCTTATGGGACGAGTGATTTTGTCGGAAAAATAATCGGAATTTGGATTCCAATTATGGCATTTGTCGTGATTGGATTTCAGCAAGTGGTAGCAAATATGTTTGTCATCTCGGCAGTTATTTTTGCAGGTCATCTGACGTGGATGGATCTTGCTAGAAATTTTGTTCCTGTTTTTATCGGAAATGTAATTGGGGGAGCTGGATTTGTTGGATTTGCTTACTTTGCTTGTTATCAAAAACAACATTCTAATATGAAATAGAGTTTGTGAGAGGAAGGGTATGTAATGGCTGAGCGGTATTCACGACAACAGTTGTTCAAACCGATCGGGAGTAAAGGACAAGAAAAAATTCGAAATAAACATGTGTTAATTGTAGGAGCAGGCGCATTAGGAAGTGCAAGTGCTGAAAGTTTCGTACGTGCAGGCATTGGCAAGTTGACGATTATTGATCGTGACTACGTTGAATGGAGTAATTTACAAAGGCAACAATTGTACTCTGAAGAAGATGCGAGAGAGAAAATACCGAAAGCAATTGCTGCTAAAAATCGGTTAGAGCAAATTAATTCGGAAGTACACATAGATGCTTTCGTAATGGATGCAAGTGCAGAAAACATGGAAGACCTATTAAAAAATGTAGATGTAATCATTGATGCAACAGATAATTTTGATATTCGATTTGTAATAAGTGATTTATCACAAAAACATAAGATTCCGTGGGTATATGGTTCTTGCGTTGGCTCGTACGGTATGAGTTATACGGTTATTCCGCAAGAGACACCATGTTTACATTGTGTGCTGAAGAACGTTCCTGTTACAGGTGTCACATGTGATACCGCTGGAATTATTAGCCCGACTGTTCAAATTGTCGCAGCATATCAAGTGGCGGAAGCATTCAAAATTTTAGTAGGAGATTTTGCAGCAATTAGAAAAACGTTTTTCATGTTTGATATATGGAGTAATCAAAACCATTTTATAAAACTAGGGAAAATCAAAACAGACGATTGCCCTTCGTGCGGCTTAAATCGAACTTATCCTTATTTATCATACGAAAACCAAACGAAGGTAGCTGCTTTATGCGGAAGAAATACAGTGCAAATTAGGCCAGTAGAAAATAGAAAGTACGATTTTGATGATATAGAAAAAGTATTAAATAAACTAGGGAAAGTAGAGCGGAATCCGTATTTACTATCTTGCCACCTAGATGATTACCGCGTCGTTATTTTTCGGGATGGTCGTGTTTTCATTCATGGTACAAATGATATTTCGAAAGCGAAACAATTATATTATCGCGTATTCGGTTAATAGAAAGGGTTGTCAATAATGGAAAGAAGAGTGCCAATTACGGTTGAAGAAGCTGTTCGTAAAGTAATGGGGTTTGCTAATGAGGGATTAAAGGAGCTACTACCTATTGAATTAGCTTACGGGCGTATATTAGCAGAGGATTTAGTAGCTGACCATGACGTACCTTCATTCAATCGTTCACCGTATGACGGATTTGCTATTAGAGCAGAAGATACGAATGTAGCAAGTTATGAAACGCCAATTGTGTTTGAAGTAATTGGTGAAATTGGTGCGGGATCAATATTCCACGAGAAAGTAGGGCCGTTTCAAGCAGTTCGAATTATGACGGGAGCACAAATTCCGAATGGGTGTGATGCAGTTGTTATGTTAGAACTGACTCGTCAATATGAGGAAGCTGGCAACAATTATATGGAAGTGAAGCGATCATTCAAAACGGGTGACAATATTTCTTTTCAAGGTGAAGATGCTCGTAAAGGAACGGTTCTTACAAAAAAAGGATCATACATTCATCCAGGTATTTCGGCTCTTCTTGCTACGTTCGGATATAGTGAGGTACCAGTGGCAAGAAAGCCTGTAATTGGATTGTTAGCGACTGGTAGTGAATTACTAGATGTAAATGATTCACTACAGCCAGGGAAAATCCGAAATAGTAATACGTATATGATATTGTCTCAAATTCGAAGAGCGGGCGGAAGAGTAAAATATTTTGGGAAGTTTAGCGATGATTTTCATACATGTTTCACAGCTGTAAAAGAAGCGTTAACCCAAGTGGATATGCTCATTACAACAGGCGGTGTATCAGTAGGGGATTACGATTATTTACCAGCTATTTACGAAAAGTTAGGTGCATCGGTTCTTTTCAATAAAGTTGCAATGCGGCCAGGAAGTGTTACGACTGTAGCGCAATTAAATGGCAAGTTATTATTTGGTTTATCAGGAAATCCATCTGCTTGTTACGTAGGATTTGAATTGTTTGTAAGACCTTGTATTCGGACGTATATGTTTAGTGAAAAAGCACATATGAAGAGAGAAAAAGCGTTATTAGGAGAAGATTTTCTAAAACCAAATCCATTTACAAGATTTGTGCGAGCAAAACTGACATATAACGAAGGGCAACTAATTGCTTATCCGTCAGGGTTTGATAAATCTAGCTCAGTTTCTTCCCTAGCAGAGACAAATATATTTATTGTACTTCCAGGTGGTACGAGAGGGTATAAAAAAGATATGTTCGTAGATATTCTCTTACTGGAAGATAATGAAGGTAGTGAATGGCCTGGGACATTTTATAAAGTGAAACTTTAATCAGTGGGGGTCTTACTGCCCATTAAAGCGGGATAAAGTGAGAGGTGTTTCTAATGGGACAAGCACTATTTGAAATTGTAGATATACCGATTTCAGTTGAAGAAGTAACGAATAAAGTCGCAAGAAGAGAAGCAGGTGCAATTACAACATTTATTGGTACGGTGAGAGAACTAACAAAAGGAAAACGAACGCTACATTTAGAGTACGAAGCATATAAACCGATGGCAGTGAAACAACTTATGAGAATTGGTGAAGAAATAAATGAAAAGTGGCCAGACGCAAAAGTAGCAATTACGCACCGTGTAGGGCGGCTAGAAATCATGGATATTGCGGTAGTCATTGCAGTTTCATCACCGCATCGTAAAGTAGCGTATGAAGCGAATGAATACGCGATTGAACGTATAAAACGAATCGTCCCAATTTGGAAAAAAGAATTTTGGGAAGATGGAACGATGTGGATTGGAGATCAACTTGAAAATACGGCATATCCAGAAGGAAAACCGAAGAAGGAAGAATGAGAAGATGATTACAATTTTATTGTTCGCAAATTTGCGTGAGGAAGTCGGATCGGATCGATTCGTAATTTTAGAAAAACAAGAAATGACAGTTCAGCAATTAAAAGAATGGCTGAAAGCAAGTTATTGTTTACAATCGCTTAATAAAGTGATGGTGGCTGTTAATGAAGAGTTTGTAACGAATGAAGAGATGATAAAAGCTGGAGATATAGTCGCATTAATCCCGCCTGTTAGCGGGGGATAAAAAGCTTTTTCACCAAGAAAATGTTGTATATAAATTCGAGTACGAGAAGGGATGAGTGCTATGATTACGCAAGAACAAATAATGAACGCATTAAAACATGTAGAGGATCCGGAGTTACACAAAAGTATTGTAGAATTAAATATGGTTAGAAATATACAAATGAATGGAACAGAGGTTAAACTTGAAGTAGTGTTAACGATTCAAGGTTGTCCATTAAAGGCAAAAATTCAACAAGATGTGGAAGAGTCTCTTCAGGCAATTGGTGCATCTAAGGTAGATTTGACATTTGGTTCTATGACACAAGAAGAACGAGCCGCGCTAACAGAGAAGTTAAAGGAAAATACTAGAACAGAAACTGGTATGCCGAGTATGCTTCGTCTTGATTCAGGGGTACGGTTTATTACTGTAACGAGTGGTAAAGGTGGAGTTGGAAAATCAACAGTGACAATTAACCTTGCAACTGCTTTAGCTCGTATGGGCAAAAAAGTGGGGATATTAGACGCGGATATATATGGTTTTAGTATTCCAGCTATGATGGAAACGAATCAAAAACCGACGATGATTGATCAAACAGCAATTCCAGTCGTTAGTCACGGTGTTAAAATTATGTCGATGGGATTTTTTACGGAAGGAAATAACCCGGTTATGTGGCGCGGGCCGATGTTAAATAAATGGATTCAAAATTTCCTTGCGAATACGCACTGGGGAGAATTAGATTATTTACTTCTTGATTTACCACCTGGTACAGGAGATGTCGCTATTGATGTTGCAGCAATGATCCCGCAGGCGCAAGAGATTATCGTTACAACACCACACAATGTAGCTTCATTCGTAGCATCTAGAGTAGGTGTTATGGCAAAACATACGAAACACGAAATTTTAGGGATTGTAGAAAATATGGCTTATTATGAAGAACAAGATGGATCAAAAAACTATCTCTTCGGAAAAGGTGGCGGCGAAATGCTTGCAGAACAATTGCAAACAGAAGTGATCGCGCAAATACCTTTTGCAAAACGAGAAGAAAACAACGGTTCATCTGTATATGATGAAGACTCTCTTGTAGGAGAAGTGTTTACATTGTTAGCGGAGGATATTATTTATAAAGGATAGAGGGGGAAGTTTAGTATGGCTTGTAATATTGATCATTCTATGGAAGATGTAATGAATAAGCTTGAAAGTCAAAAAGGTTTTTTACCGGAAGTGATTTTTAAAGAGGTAAAGGGATTTTTGCAAGGGAATCATTCACAGGAAATATTAAATGATGTCTTTCATCTTCTAAAGAAGTATGACTTAGTTAGTGAAGAAGAACGAGAGATGAGAAATACTCAATTATTGCTGATTATAAAATAAATACGCTTTGGCTTTTGTTTTTTTGCAGAAGGGGTGAATGTAATGAATATGAAAAAGATGATTGAAATGGTAGAAGCAACTAAAGTGACCGACGAAGGATTATCGATTTCTACTTTACATCAAAAGCTTGTGAAGCTGTATAGTCAAAAAGATAGTATAGAGTATACGGAGTTATTAAAATATATTTTATCATTATCCGTGCATCTGAAGCTGAATCTCGTATTGAAATACTTTGGTGTGCGTCCGGTTGCTGCTGCAGATGAGCGTATGCAATTTCAAGAGATATTTAAATGTTTAGCTAACAAAGATGAAAATGGCGAATGGTTTCTAAATTTCGTTTCTTTATATATAGGACTAATTATAGTTCTTCATTTTGATGAAAAAGAGATTGAGAGAAGTTTTTTCGATGATATGGTAGTGGGTGAAGGGAATGAAATATAAGGTTCTGCTCATAACATCGCTCTATTTAATCGCTGTAACTGCGGTTTTAGTTGGTTATGTAAATATAAAGGTAACTAATTAGCTTGGTAAAAAGCGTTCTTCAGTTGTTTCTATCGTTTTTTCATGTTACCATTAAGCGAATTTTTCATAGGGAGAGAAAGCGATGAAATGGATTTATTTTATTATTATTAACGTTATAGCTTTTAGCCTTATGGGGCTTGATAAACGAAAAGCGAAGAAGAAACAGTGGAGAACGCCAGAAAGTACGTTGTTTTTATCAGCGGCAGCTGGAGGCGCAGTTGGTGCTTGGATCGGTATGTATATGTTTCATCATAAAACACATAAAAAGAAATTTGTTTTCGGTATACCGTTACTTGTCGTTATAACAATGTGTTTACTTTTTGCTGTATGAGAAATGTCGAAAGAATTGCAGATTGATTATTGGTAAAGTGAGCATGCGGGACCGTATAATGGAGAAAAATGAGAAGAGGAGAAAAGGGAAGATGGGGAGTCAATCAGCACAGCAAAAAAAAGGGATTATATATGCGGCTGGTGCTTATACGATGTGGGGAATCCTACCAATCTATTGGAAATGGGTTGAGGAAGTTCCAGCAGATGAAATATTAGCACACCGCATCGTTTGGGCGTTCGTTTTTATGTTACTTGTATTAGGTGTTACGAAGAGATTTCGTCAGTTTATTGGGGAGTTCGTGAATCTTTTTAAACGACCTAAATTATTAATGTCATTAACAATAGCTTCGGTCTTGATTAGCGGAAACTGGTTTGTCTACATATGGGCCGTTAATCATAATCATGTCATTGAAGCAAGTCTCGGATATTATATTAATCCACTTATTAGTATTTTACTTGGTACGGTTGTATTAAAGGAAAAGCTAAACTTTTGGCAATATGTTGCAGTTGGTTTAGCTGGCGTAGGGGTTATCATTTTAACAGTACGTTTTGGATCTATTCCGTGGGTTTCTTTATCACTTGCCTTTTCATTTGGATTATATGGATTAACGAAAAAATTGTTAAACTATGATGCGACAATTGGTCTTACGATGGAAACGATGTTAGTGACGCCTTTTGCGATTATTTATCTCGTTATGACAGGAGTACATGGTTTCGGCTCATTTGGATCTATTTCCATGTTATCGACGTTACTATTAATAGGAGCAGGAATTGTTACAGCTTTACCACTTTTTTATTTTGCAAAAGGAGCACAACTTATTCCGCTTTATATGGTAGGCTTTTTACAATATATTGCACCAACAATTAGTTTAATTTTAGGTGTATTCGTATTTGGTGAGCATTTCACATCTACTCATATGATGGCATTTTTCTGTATATGGATTGCATTATTTGTGTTTTCAATAGCAAAAACAAAGTTTTTAGTGCAGAAACAACCGAAATTTATAAAAAATAAATCAGCAAAAGTATCATAATGCGTAGTATTTTCTACGCATTTTTCTTTATACTGATACTATATAGAATTTCCATTATAGTCAGTAGGGAGCTGAGAACGTGGAAACAATTTTACATAATGATCCGCTTATGGCCGCTGTAATTTCATGGTTTTTAGCACAATTAACGAAAGTAGTCTTTAAATTATTCAAAACGGGTGAATTTGATTTTGCAAAGTTTTTTGCTTCAGGTGGGATGCCAAGTTCTCATGCTTCAACTGTTACAGCACTTGCAACAGGTGTTGGCGTTGTGGAAGGTGTGGAAAGTTCCATGTTTGCAATCGCTGCTATTTTTGCCATTATTGTTATGTATGATGCTTCAGGAGTAAGGCTCGCGGTAAGTAAACAAGCGAAAATATTAAATGAGTTTTTTCACGGTAGACAAACAGAATATAAGAAATTAAATGAACTTGTCGGGCATACACCGTATGAAGTAGTAGTCGGTGCTTTAGTAGGGATAATTGTCGGAGTAGGATATTGTTTATGAGCAGAACATTTTATATGTTCTGCTTTTCTTTGTTTTCATACATATTCAGTTATCTTTTTGAATATCGTTATACGGATTTCGAAAGGGTGGGTGAGTAACTTGTTATTATATGAAAAAGTGCATGAAGAGATAGCAAGAAGAACAACTGCACTTCAAACGATGCAACGGCGAGATGGAACGTGGCGCTTTTGTTTTGAAGGAGCACCATTAACAGATTGCCATATGATCTTTTTATTAAAATTATTAGGTAGAGATAAAGAGATAGAACCATTTGTAAAAAGATTAGCATCACTTCAAACAAATGAAGGAACATGGAAATTGTATGAAGATGAAGTAGGTGGTAATTTATCTGCTACAATTCAATCTTATGCTGCCTTACTTGCTTCAAAAAAATATACAAAAGAAGATGCGAATATGAAGCGAGCCGAAATGTTTATAAATGAGCGTGGCGGGGTAGCGCGTGCTCATTTTATGACGAAGTTTTTATTAGCGGCTCATGGAGAATATGAATATCCTTCGCTCTTTCATTTGCCAACACCAATTATGTTTCTCCAAAGTGATTCACCTCTCAGTATATTTGAGTTAAGTAGCTCAGCGCGTATTCATTTAATTCCGATGATGGTTTGTTTAAATAAAAGATTTCGAGTAGGGAAAAAGTTACTGCCAAATTTAAATCATATTTCGGGAGGGGGCGGAGAATGGTTTCGAGAGGATCGGTCTCCGTTGTTTCAAACGTTAGTAAGTGATGTAAAACAAATTATATCGTATCCACTATCTTTACATCATAAAGGGAATAAGGAAGTCGAACGTTTTATGAAAGAACGTATTGATGAGAATGGAACGTTATATAGTTACGCAACTGCCTCGTTTTATATGATTTACGCTTTACTCGCGTTAGGACATTCTCTTCAATCATCAATCATTCAAAAGGCTATAACCGGGATAACATCTTATATATGGAAGATGGAAAGCGGGAATCATTTGCAAAACTCGCCTTCAGCTGTATGGGATACGGCTTTACTCAGCTATGCGTTACAAGAGGCCCAAGTACCGAAAGATAATAAGATGATTCAACATGCAGTAACATATTTATTAAAAAAACAGCATACAAAAAAAGCTGATTGGAGCGTACATGCACCAGCGCTTGCACCAGGCGGTTGGGGTTTCTCGGATGTGAATACGACAATCCCTGATGTTGATGATACAACAGCGGTGTTAAGAGTATTGGCAAAAAGTAGAGGGAACGAAAATGTAGATTATGCATGGAAGAAAGGGGTTACTTGGGTTAAAGGATTACAAAATAATGATGGTGGCTGGGGAGCATTTGAAAAAGGTGTGACGAGCAATTTATTAGCAAATTTACCAATCGAAAATGCAAGCGACATGATTACAGATCCTTCTACACCAGATATTACAGGAAGAGTGTTAGAGCTTTTTGGGACATATGCGCAAAATGAATTGCCAGAGAAACAAAAACAAAGTGCAATAAATTGGTTAATGAATGTACAAGAGAAAAATGGATCATGGTATGGAAAATGGGGGATTTGTTATATATATGGTACGTGGGCGGTGATGACCGGTTTACGGTCACTCGGCATTCCATCTAGCAATCCATCATTGAAACGAGCTGCTTTATGGCTTGAACATATACAACATGAAGATGGTGGCTGGGGAGAATCATGCCACAGTAGTGTGGAAAAAAGGTTCGTTACTTTACCATTCAGTACCCCATCTCAAACAGCATGGGCGTTAGATGCTCTCATTTCTTACTATGATAAGGAAACACCAGCAATTCGAAAGGGTATCTCATATTTGCTTGCGAATCGTTATGTGAATGAAAAATATCCTACTGGAACAGGTTTACCAGGTGGTTTTTATATTCGTTATCATAGCTATGCCCATATATATCCGCTACTTACTTTGGCGCATTATATAAAAAAATATCGAAAATAAACCGAGAGGATATCTCTCGGTTTATTTTGTTGGGTAGTAGGTCCCTGTTGAAAAGAATAAGGTTGTGCTTTCCTTATTTTTCTGTTGATTGGCGTTTTTGACGTGCATCAGCGGCATTTGCACGTGCGTTTGCTTCTAAGTCATTGTGGTCAGCGAGTTCACGAGAGAACTCAACATCAATGCCATCAGCAGCTTTGTTTTGCTTGAAATTTTTTTTGTTCATTCGACACAATCTCCTTGTGTTTTATGCGACGTTGCAAAGTTAGTTTGACACAAATAGACTTTTTTATACAAAGAGGGATTGGAAGGCAAAAAGCCGAAATATACAGTATAAGTAATAGAAATGGGGGATAGGGATGGAGTTTTTAAATGGGAAAACAGCTGTTGTAACAGGAGCTGCACAGGGAATTGGAAAAGAGATTGCAAGGGTTTATGCAAAACTAGGGGCAAAAGTATTAATTAGCGATGTAAATGAAGAAAAGCTACAAAAAACGACACGTGAATTATCGGATGAAGGATATGAAGTGAGTTTATATCGATGTGATGTGAGTAATCAAAATGAAGCGAAGTCATTAATTGAATATGCGGTTCAAAAATTCGGTACATTACATATTTTGGTGAATAATGCTGGGATTACAAGAGATGCAATGTTACATAAAATGGAGAAGTCTTCTTGGGAACAAGTATTACAAGTGAACTTAACTGGCGTTTTTTATTGTATGCAGCCAGCGCTTCTTTACATGAGACAACAAGGGTATGGACGCATTATTAATATATCTTCAATTAGTAGAGAAGGAAATATAGGCCAAGCGAATTATGCTGCTACAAAGGCAGGAGTTGTAGGTTTAACGAAAACAGCAGCGAAAGAAGTTGGAAGTTTCGGTATTACTTGTAATGCGATTTGCCCAGGGTTTATGGATACAGATATGACAAAAACGATACCAGATAAAGTGAAAGAAAAGATGGTTGGCGCGATTCCAGTTGGTAGAATTGGAACGCCAGAAGATATTGCGAACGCAGCGGCCTTTTTAGCATCAGAATACGCATCCTATATTACAGGAGAAGTATTAAATGTGAGCGGGGGACTGCAAGTTTAAAGGAATACATAATGAAAAGAACCTGACCGGATAGGTCAGGTTCTTTTTCGTTAGTTTAAGTTGAGCCAAACACTCTTCACTTCTGTATAATTATTTAATGCGTAAGATCCCATTTCACGGCCAAGACCAGATTGTTTAAATCCTCCAAATGGAGATGCTGCATCAAAGACGTTATAACAGTTTACCCATACAGTACCAGCGCGCACTTTACTTGCAACATAGTGTGCTGTTTTAACATTTTCTGTCCACACACCAGCCGCTAAGCCGAATTGTGATTTATTTGCACGTTCAATTACTTCATCAATATCGTTGAAAGGTATTGCAGAAATAACTGGACCGAAAATTTCTTCTTTTGCGATCGTCATTTCGTCATTTACGTCAGCGAATACTGTAGGAGAAACGAAGTAACCTTGATCGAATGGATTACTTCCTCCGCAAAGTACTTCAGCGCCTTCTTCAATCCCTTTTTCAATGAAGCCCATTACACGTTTTTGTTGTTCTTCGGAAACGAGAGGACCGATGGTAGTTTCTGGACTTAGACCAGCACCTTGATTTAATTTTTTAGAATAAAGGACGAGATCAGCCATGACATTATCGTACATTTTCTTTGGAACAAATAAGCGTGATCCAGCAGAGCATACTTGTCCTTGGTTAAACATAACACCAGAAAGTGCACCAGGAATCGCGCGAGATAAGTCGGCGTCTGGTAAAATAATGTTCGGCGATTTACCTCCAAGCTCTAAAGTAACACGTTTCAATGATTCAGATGCTTGTCTCATAATTTGTTTACCGACTGGAGTAGAGCCAGTAAATGCAATTTTATCAACGAGTGGATGATTAACAAGAGCTTGTCCAGCTGATTCACCGAATCCAGGAACGATATTAATAACACCTTTCGGGAATCCAGCTTCTTCAATTAATTCAGCTAAGTATAGAGCGGATAGTGGAGTTTGTTCTGCAGGTTTTAAAACGATTGTACATCCTGTAGCAAGCGCTGCTCCCATTTTCCACATTGCCATAAGAAGTGGGAAGTTCCAAGGAATAATTTGACCGACGACACCAACAGCCTCATGGCGTGTATAGTTAAAGTAATCACCGGAAACAGGAATTGTTTGACCAACGATTTTCGTAGCCCAGCCAGCATAATAGCGCATATGTTCAATTGCAAGTGGTATGTCTGCTGCCATTGTTTCACGGATTGGCTTTCCGTTATCTAATGTTTCGAGCTGTGCAAGCTCTTCTTTATGTTCTTCCATTAAATCAGCTAACTTGTACATAAGACGGCTTCGCTCAGCAGTGCTCATGCGAGACCAAGGACCTTCGTCAAAAGCCATGCGAGCTGCAACAACAGCTTTATGAATATCTTCGCGACCAGCCTCAGAAACGACGGCAAGTGTTTCGCCGGTTGCTGGGTTAGGTGTTTTAAATGTTTTACCGGAAGCGCTTTCAATGAAAGATCCATTCACATATAACTTTTTTGTACCTTGAAGAAACTTTTCTACCTTTTCATGAAGATTTACAGCTAGTTGACTCATTGTATAACCCCCTTGAAAATATAATGTAAACGCAGTACGAGACGGCGTTTATTCCAAAACCAAGGATGTGGGAACTAGATGGAAAGCCTCTAATTTAAATCATAATTAACAAATACTGAAAATTCAAATTTCATTTGTGTTACAATTGTAAAAAATATGTAATGTAAGAGAATCTTCTATATGAATATAAAAACTCCTGCTTGTTTTTGCTTTCTAGTAGGAAAAACTAGAAGAACAATGGTACAATAATACATCGTGAGAGGAGGGAGAAAAATGAAGGATTATCATGATGATCCACGCTTTCGAATCGCCCATAGAGAAGCGTTAATTGGTCTTGGACTTGCTATTATCAATTTTATAATATGGTACGGATTTGCTTATGGGCTTGGTAGTAAAAATCCAAGTGAATATACATATGTATTCGGTTTTCCAGCATGGTTTTTTTATAGCTGTATCGTTGGGTTTGTCGTTATGGTTATTTTACTTAGTTTAGTTGTTCGTTTTGTATTTCAAGATATTTCACTCGATGAGGAAGAAAAAAGTGAGGAATAATAGATGAATTGGTATGTAATCATTCCAATGATAATTTCATTTATCGTTGTGTTTTTAATTGGTGTATATGCTTCAAGACGCGTACAAGCGACTGCTAATAATAAATTTTTACAAGAATATTTTCTTGGTGGGCGTGAACTTGGCGGTTTATTATTAGCGATGACAATGATTGCTACGTACGGTAGTGCGAGTAGCTTTATTGGTGGTCCAGGTATTGCGTACAATATGGGTCTCGGATGGGTATTATTATCTGCGATTCAAGTTGTAACAGGGTATATCGTTTTAACGGTTATCGGTAAAAAGTTTGCAATTATCGCTAGAAAGATGGAAGCCATTACTCTTATCGATTATTTAAAGGGAAGATACAATAATAAAGCAGTTGTTATACTTTCTGCGTTATGTATTATTATCTTTTTATTTTCAGCAACAGTAGCTCAATGGGTCGGCGGTGGCCGATTAATTGAGTCGCTAACGGGTCTATCTTATACAACAGCACTATTTCTATTTACTTTTTCTGTACTTGTATACGTATTAATTGGTGGGTTTCGTGCAGTCGCTTTATCAGATACACTATTAGGTATCATTATGTTAGTTGGAACGACAATCATTTTAATTGCTACTGTCATTGCTGGTGGTGGAATTGAAAAGATTATGCAGGAACTTATTCAAATCAATCCGAATTTAATTACACCGTTCGGAGCGGATGGTAGTTTAACGAAATCATACGTGACATCATTTTGGATTTTAATTGGAATTGGCGTTGTTGGTTTACCGCAAATTAGTGTGCGTGCCATGTCTTATAAAAATTCAAAAGCTATGCATCAAGCGTTAATAATTGGTACGGTTGTTGTAGGTACAATTATGATTGGTATGCATTTAACGGGTGTATTTGCACGAGTTGTACTTCCGGGTATAACGGTACCGGATAAAGTCATGCCGCTACTCGCAATGGAAGTGTTGCCACCTTGGTTAGCCGGTGTTTTCTTAGCTGCGCCAATGGCAGCAATTATGTCTACAGTAAACTCGTTATTGTTACTTGTAAGTTCATCAATTATTAAAGATATATACGTAAATTACATAAATAAAGATGCAGCAGACAGTACGATTAGAAAAGGAAGTTTGTGGATTACTGGTATCGTAGGGCTGCTCGTTTATGCAGCAGCAATTAAACCACCAGATTTTTTAATATGGTTAAATTTATTTTCTTTCGGTGGATTAGAAGCAGCATTCATTTGGCCAATCGTATTAGGGTTATATTGGAGAAAGGGAAATGCAACAGGAGCGCTTGCCTCTATTTTAGTTGGGGTAGGTTCATATATGTGTATTCACCTTTTCTATCCAAACCCGTTCGGTATACATACAGTTGTTTTCCCAATTTGTTTTGCGTTTATCGCTTATATCATTGGAAGTATGAGTGCTGTGAAGAAAAACAGTATAGGTTAGAGGAAGAACGTAGTCCTTATAGAGGACTGCGTTTTTTTGTGTGAATTTATTCTTTTTTATTCTGTATATGTAAGGTTATTCATAAATTAATAACAATTGAGGGGATGGAGTTGAGGTCGATGAAAAAAGTATTATTTTTGGGAGACCCAGGAATTGATGACTCTTTAGCCATCATGTACGGAATTATGCATCCTGATATTGATATTGTTGGTGTTGTAACCGGATATGGAAATGTAACGCAAGAAAAGGCGACGAGTAATGCAGCATATTTGCTGCAAATGGCGGGGCGGGAAGATATACCTGTTATAAATGGTGCAAAGATCCCTTTATCCGGGGATGTTACAACGTATTATCCAGAAATTCATGGGGCAGATGGATTAGGACCGATTAAACCACCAAAAGCTTTTGCGCCAAATATAAAACCTTTTTGTGCTTTTTTTGATATTCTGGAAAAGTATAAAGGAGAATTAATCATTGTGGATGCTGGTAGGTCAACGACACTAGCGACAGCATTTATTTTAGAAAAGCCGATGATGAAGTATGTGAAAGAATATTATATAATGGGTGGTGCTTTTTTAATGCCTGGCAATGTAACACCAGTCGCAGAGGCGAATTTTCATGGTGATCCCATTGCGTCACAATTAGTTATGCAAAATGCCAAGAATGTGACATTAGTTCCACTAAACGTTACATCTGAAGCAATTATCACGCCAGAAATGGTAAAATATATTACGAAACATTCTAAAACGAGTTTTAATAAATTAATCGAGCCGATATTTACGTATTATTATAAAGCATATAAAAAGTTAAACCCGAAAATAACAGGCAGTCCAGTTCATGACGTCGTTACAATGATGGTTGCGGCAAATCCGTCTCTTTTAGATTATGTATATCGCCGTGTCGATGTAGATACAGTTGGAATTGCAAAAGGAGAGAGTATTGCTGATTTCCGGCCTCAGCCGGACTCAAAAGCTTTAAAGAATTGGGTGCGAATCGGTTGGTCGTTACATTATAAAAAATTTCTCGAAGACTTCGTGAAAATTATGACGTAGACATAATAGGAGAATACAAGTTAAAATAATGGAGACGGTTATGTAAATAACCGTCTCCATTATTTTTTTAAAAGATAAATAGAGAAGAGTTACACAATAGGAGAGGAATTTTACTTGAAAAAAACTATAGTATGCGCAGTAATTGTGGGTATTTTCGTTTTGCTAATATCGGGTAATTTTTTAGTGGAAAAAGTGTGGAGTTCAAATAATGATGATGCGCAGTATATCGCATCCTTTATTGAAGAACATAAAGATGAAAAAAATAGTGCACTTCTAGTAAAGAGAAATGATAAAATTGTTTATTCTGTAAATCCCAGTGTTGTATTGCCGGTTGCTAGTACGATGAAGTTAATCGTGGCGCTTGAATATACGAAACAAGTTACAGAAGGGAAAATTGATCCGTCTAGTTTTGTTTCCATTAATGATGTGAATCGTTATTACGTACCGAATACAGATGGCGGTGCACAAGATAGATGGCAAAAGTATTTACAAAAGACAGACAAGATAACAGAAGGAGCAGTTTCTTTAGAAGAAGTGGCAAAAGGAATGGTCAAATTTAGTTCGAATGCGAATGCTGAATATTTAATGGAAGTGTTAGGATTAGATAATATTAATCGGAATTTACAAAGTTTATCACTTCCAGCACATCAGCCGCTATTTCCGATTGTTTCATCTTTATACATCCCTGGATATTTGCATAAAGAACTACATGTTCCGAAATATAAAATAGAGAAAAAGTTAAAAGAAATGTCTCAAGAGCAATATCGTGAATATGCGATGATTATTCATGAACGCTTAAAAAAGAAGGGACCATTATTACAGAAGGAAATTCCTCTTTACTTAGAGGAACGTTACGATAAAATTTGGTCAGATCGATTACCAGCAGCTTCTGCAAATGATTATATGGTACTACTTCAAAAGGCAAATCATAAAGGTGGCCTAACAGACGCAGAAGAAAAAGTGTGGGCGAATATCGTTGAAACAGATATGAGCGCTAAGAAATACCGTAAAACATTTAGACATGCAGGGCAAAAAAATGGCTATACGCCATGGACAGTTACAAAAGCAGTTTATGCGATGGATAAACGCGGGAACTGTACAGAAATTGTGTTCTTAGCAAATAATTTAAATGAGGACGACAGTGCAGAAATACGAAAACATTTAGCGAACTTACATTTCCAAGTGTTGCAAAGTGATAAGTATGATGCGACTTTTATTAAGTAAACTCGGTGCAGAGGGCGCCGAGTTTATTTTTATCCCGCTTTAATGGGCAGTAAGACCCTCACCCCAAAATTCAGCGAAAGCAAAGAAGTTAGCCGGGGATCGGGCTGCCCATAAAAGTCCGATTGGTGAGGGCTGATTAAAGTTTCACTTTATGTACAAGCACTTTTTTTCTATCTCTGGGTATGATGGGTAGTAATACTTAGGCGAGAGGGGAAAAGGTGATGAAACAAAGTAAAGAAGAGTTTATAAAGAGTGAAGGCGCTGATTTCCCTGGGAAAACATATGTCGATTGTGTATTACAACATGTATTTCATTTTCAGCGAGATCACTTATTAAAAGATATGTTTCAGGTGCATAAAGCGCATGTTGTGATGCTGACAGAAGAGAATTTAATGAAAAAGGAAGAAGCTAAAGTTATATTACACGCACTAAAAAAGATAGAGGGAATTCCAAAAGATCAATTGCTATATACAGAGCAGCATGAAGATCTCTTTTTTTTAGTCGAACATTTAATTTTTCAAGAAGCGAAATGCGATTTTGTAAGTAATATGCATATTGGCAGGAGTAGAAATGATATGGGTGTAACGATGTATCGCATGAGTTTAAGGCGATATGTACTACGATTAATGGAGCATCACTTGTTATTGCAAGAAAGTATATTGCAACTTGCCGATGATCACAAGGAAACGATTATGCCAGCTTATACACATACACAACCAGCTCAACCAACGACATTTGGTCATTATATGTTAGCGATTTATGATACGATGCAGAGAGATTTAGAACGAATGAAACGAACGTACAAACTTTTAAATCAATCTCCAATGGGAGCTGCGGCTCTTTCTACAACAAGTTTCCCGATTAAACGAGAGCGAGTTGCCAATTTACTTGGGTTTACTAATGTAATTGAGAACTCATATGATGCTGTTGCTGGAGCGGATTATTTATTAGAAGTTAGTTCGTTACTTATGGTAATTATGACGAATACGAGCAGATGGATTCATGACTTCTTACTATTAGCGACGAAGGAATATGATGGTATTACTGTTGCGAAGCCATATGTACAAATTAGTAGTATTATGCCGCAAAAGCGAAATCCAGTTTCAATTGAGCATGCACGTGCAATTACGAGTAGCGCTTTAGGAGAAGCATTTACAGTATTTCAAATGATCCATAATACGCCATTTGGTGATATTGTTGATACGGAAGATGACTTGCAGCCGTATTTATATAAAGGAATTGAAAAGACCATTCGTGTTTTTTGTATTATGAATGCAGTGATTCGAACGATGAAAGTAGAAGAAGAAACGTTGAAAAGTCGTTCCTATAAACATGCAATTACGATAACTGATTTCGCAGATGTTTTAACAAAAAACTATGACATTCCATTTCGGCAGGCGCATCATGCAGCAAGTGTTATTGCGAAAATGTCATTGGATCAACAAAAGGAGCTACATGAATTACATGTAAAAGATGTAAATATATACTTACAAGAAAATTTTAAAATATATTTATTAGAAAAAGAGTGGGAAGAGATTGTATCGCCAGAAGCTTTTATTCAAAAAAGAAATGTATACGGTGGCCCGAGTAAAAAAGAAATGGAGCGCATGATTAAAAATCGAAAAGAGTCATTTCAAAAAGAGGAAGAGGTATTTGAAAGGGAAAAACAAAGAATTTTACAAGCTGAAAATGATTTGAATGCATTAGCTTTGAATATTATTGAATCGTAAAAGAGGGATTTAGTGAATTAATCGCCAATACTTAATGAAACTATAAATAGAGAGAAGAGATTGTCGATGATTCAATTACATGTATATGAAGAGATTCTTACTTTTAAAGAAGAAGTTACGTCATTTTTAGAAAAGAATGAGCAGGAAAATAATCTTATATTAGGTGTATTACAAATGGGCCAACAACCGATATTTATGGGGGTAGTAAAACAAGAGGAAGAAATTACAATTGTATTTCTTCAAACAGAAGAGAAGAAACAAATCATTGTTGCTACGTCTGAAATTAAAGAAGAGGACATCGTGGAACTTGCAAAAAAATTAGCGGAAGTGTATCCAAATGTTCCTGGGTTGATTGGAAATAAGAAAATTGTACAGAGATTAGCGGAAGAGATTGCGGCGATAGAAAATAAGAAAACGAATGTTGCAATGGAGCAAGGTGTATATGAATTAAAACAAGTAAAGAAAAAGTGGAACGGAGATGGAATCTTTCGAGAAGTAAGTAGTGAGGAGCTACCGTTAATAGAACAGTGGATATATCAATTTTGCGAAGATGTGAAGCTTCCTACTACGAAAGAAGAAGCGAAACAAACCGCCCATACATTCATTACTAATCGTCGTCTTTTTGGTCTAGAAGTAGACGGGAAACTTGTTTCTGTAGCTGCAAAAACGAGACCGACTACAAACAATATAACAGTTAATTTCGTATATACACCGAAAGAAGCGCGGAAAAAAGGGTACGCATCTAGTTGTGTTGCCGCACTTAGTCAACGTATGTTAGATGAAGGTTACAAAACAACGACTTTATATACGGATCTGGCAAATCCGACATCAAATAAAATTTACCAACAGATTGGTTATGAACAAATTGCGGAGTCTGTACTTATATTTTTAGAGAAATAGAATGAAAAGGCACGCTAGTAGAGCGTGCCTTTTTGTTATTCATCAATTCGAATTACTTCACCCTGCGGGAAATTCTCAGTTTCTAGTAAGCTACGAATTGCTTTCGCAACGTATTCAGGTGATAGTAGTTTCCCTTCTTCTTTTAGTGCGATAAAGTGATCTAAATTTATGAAGTCTTCTTTATTTGTTTCACGAATTTGTGCTTGCATACTTGTATCAACAACACCAGGTGCAAATGCGACGATTTTTACCGGATATTCTTTTTCAGCTTCTTCGGTTGCTACGCACTGTGTAAACATATTTACACCAGCTTTCGTTGTACAATAAGCGCCCCATCCAAAATAAGGATTTTTACCTGCACCAGATGAAATGTTTATAACACGTTTATCTACTTTCCAATCTTTCGTATGTTTCATGAAAGTGGAGGTAAGAATCATCGGTGCAAGTAAATTAATTTGAACGTTCGTAATGAGCAGTTCGCTTTCAGCTTTTTCAATTGGTTTCATTGGTGCGAGTGTACCAGCGTTATTAATTAAATGAATAGATGATACAGTATTTTCTGGAATAGATGAAATGATTTCGTTAAAGTTCGTTTCTAAATTATGTACATCTTGAAGATCTAAGGAGTGGAAAACACAATTGCTGTTATATTGCTCTGCGAGTCTTGTAAGTTCTTTATTTTCTCTTCTAGAAATAGAGATGATACTCGTGTTTTCTTCTAACAATTGCGCGGCGATTGCCTCACCTAAACCTTGTGAAGTTCCTGTTACGATAACATAACGCATAGTGTAGTAAGCTCCTCTCGTATGTGCGGAATTTTGTTGGACAAAGTACATTGCATAGTTTGTCTACATTTTATAGTATAGAGCACTTTTTACTATAATTGAAATGAGATGATTGTGTGCCTTTTATAAATCGTTTTACAACAACAGTACCTGGTGCCGTCACGTTCACTGGGAATACGTTGGGACTTAGTCCTACATCACCTGCACCAGGTAATATTTTTGGTACACTTGCTGTGTTTACGACAGTAAATACAGCGCTGCAAGTACCAGGATTCCCAGCAGGAACAACGAATGAATGGCAATTGAATTCTTCAAGTGCCATTTTAAACCTTCCAGCGGGAAGCAGTGTGTTATATGCAGAATTAGTTTGGGCTGGTACTTTCCGGACTGATACGGAAGATGTTTTACCATTTTTAAATGATAACATTATATTTACAACGCCAGCAGGGACCTTTTCTGTTACGCCAGATCCTGCTACCGCACAGCAAGGCTCAGTAGGAAATCAATTTTATTATGCTCGCTCTGCTAATGTAACGAATCTTGTTAGTGCAGGTGGGGCAGGAACTTATACAACGGGTGCAGTGCCAGCTGCAAGAACTTCATCTGACCCAACTATCAGTCGTTCGGCTGGTTGGACACTTGAGGTTGTTTATCAAAATGCAAGTTTGCCACTTCGAAATTTGTCAGTTTATGCAGGTCAAGAAATTATCGATGCTTCATCACCACCAGTTGATGCTACTATTTCAGGATTTGCTACTCCAGCGACAGGAGCTGTAACAGGACGAGTGCTCGTAACTGCTCAAGAAGGTGATTCTAACATTGTTGGAGATCAACTTCGCTTTGGACCGAATGCAAATGCTACAGTTGCATTATCCGGCCCGAGAAACCCTGCTAATAATTTCTTTCAGTCACAAATTTGTAACGACATTGGAGAGTTAGATACAACTGGAACGTTTGGAGATTTGAATCAGCCATTAGGGATAGCTTTAGCGGTCCGAAGACAAGGGTGGGATATTACAAATGTAAATGCCTCTGCATCATTAGTAAATAATCAAACGTCAGCAACGGTTCGATTCGTTACAAATGGAGATGGATATGCGGCAGCTGGTTTTGGAGTTCAAATTGATGCAACGGGGCCAATTATTAATCCTGTTAAATCGGTCAATAGAACAGTTGCAGGAGTTGGAGATATTCTTACCTACACAATTACAGTTCCTAATACAGGTACGGGAAGTGCAGAAAATGTCATATTACAAGACAGTATTCCGAACGGAACGACGTTTGTTACAGGTAGTGTAACAGTAGGTGGAGTAACACAGCCGAATGCGAACCCTGCTAATGGAATTAATTTAGGTACAATTCCAAATAACACGCAAAGAGTTGTTACATTTCAAGTGCGAATAACATCGTTCCCAAACCCAAATCCTATTTCAAATCGTGCAATGGTGTCATATCAATTCCGTCCTTTTGTCGGTAGTCCACCTATTACTAGTATGTCTTCTTCAAATACAGTACAAACGACAGTGAATCAAGCAACTATAAGTATGCAAAAATCTGTAGATTTACAGACAGCAACACTTAATGATGTATTAACATACACGGTTAATGTGACGAATAATGGAAATATCACTGCCAATAATGTTGTTTTTGTCGATAGTATCCCTGGTGGAACAACATTTGTTCCAAATAGTGTTACGGTGAATGGAGTAGCACGTCCAGGAGCGAATCCAGCAAGTAGTATTAATCTAGGAAGTATTAATGCTTCGCAAACGACTGTGGTGCGTTTTCAAGTTCGAGTAACATCTAATCCACTTGTCAATCCAATTCCGAACCGTGCGAGTGCAACATTTAACTTTACTCCAGTACCTGGTCAACAACCAGTTTCAGGGCAAGCGACAAGTAATACTGTAGTTACTACTATTAATATAGCTGATATAAGAACGAGAAAAATAGTGGATAAAGCTTTTGCAACGGTTAACGATATTCTTACGTACACTATTACAATTGAGAATATAGGAAATGTACTTGCGACAAATGTTATTTTTCAAGATCCAATCCCAATTGGAACGACTTTTATAGCAAATAGTGTAACTGTAGATGGGGTTTCACAGCCTGGAGCAAATCCTTCGACTGGGTTTACGGTAGCAAATATTTCTCCAGGCGGAAGTAGGACGGTTACATTTCAAGTCCGGGTGACATCTACGCCATCAGGAGGTACGATTGCGAATCGCGGAAATGTATCTGCTAATTTCGTTGTTATTCCGAATCAGCCACCGATAACGATTAATAGACAAACGAATACCGTTGTGACACAAGTGAATACAGGTGGTTTAAATGTAATAAAAGAAGTGAATACAACGCAAGCAGCGGTAGGGGACACTTTAACGTACACGATTGCCGTCCAAAATACAGGAAACGTTCCGTTAACAAATGTATTTTTCCAAGACCCTATTCCTTCTGCTGTTTCATTTGTTGCAAATTCTGTAACAATTAATGGAGTACCACAAAGTGGATTGAATCCAAATACAGGATTCTCTATTCCGAATATTCCTGCGGCTCAAACAGTTGTAGTCACATTTGACGTATTAATTGTACAGGATCCAGAAAACGAAGATATTTTAAATCAAGCCAATGTAACAGCGAGTTTTCAAGTGAATCCGAGTGAACCACCAGTAACAATCAATGTTCCGAGTAATGTTGTGAATACAACAGTACAATCAGGGAACTTTGAAGTTGTGAAATCAGTGAATACGAATGTCGCAACGGTAGGGGATGTTTTAGTATATACAATCGAAATTATAAATGCAGGTAGTGTATCAGCTACAAATGTATTTTTT
>NZ_JAKUFT010000035.1:0-52518 GCF_022663605.1 Bacillus cereus group sp. BfR-BA-01379 | reverse complement strand
TTCATATTGAATGGATGTTACATGAGGCTGGAATTAACATTTATGAACAAGAAAGAAAAGCGAGCTAATGATTAATTAGCTCGCTTTTCTGTTGAAAAATTCGTTGAAATTTTGTAAAAGCTCCGCAAGAGGTGTTTTTTGTTGTAAAATAAAAGAAAAGGGTTGAACGTTTCGTTGTATTTCTATGATGGAATGTGTTGCGAAAGGGAATAAATGAACGATAAACATATTTTTTTGTGATTTTATCGGAAAGTAACAAACTTTAAAAGGGAATTTTCACACAATTGTCGAACAATTCATGTAGCCTAGAAGGATACACATGTCGGAGAATCGATTCGGTAAGGGAGGAAAAGCTGTGGAGAAAATTAAAGTATGTCTTGTGGATGATAATAAAGAATTAGTATCAATGCTAGAGAGTTATGTAGCTGCTCAAGATGATATGGAAGTAATCGGTACTGCTTATAATGGTCAAGAGTGTTTAAATTTATTAAATGATAAGCAGCCGGATGTACTTGTTTTAGACATTATTATGCCACATTTAGATGGTTTAGCTGTACTAGAGAAAATGCGACATATTGAAAGGTTAAGACAGCCTAGCGTAATTATGTTAACAGCATTTGGACAAGAAGATGTGACGAAAAAAGCAGTTGACTTAGGTGCTTCATATTTCATATTAAAACCATTTGATATGGAGAATTTAACGAGTCATATTCGTCAAGTGAGTGGCAAGGCAAATGCTACTATTAAACGTCCATTACCATCTTTCCGATCAGCAACAACAATAGATGGAAAACCGAAAAACTTAGATGCAAGTATTACGAGTATTATTCATGAAATTGGTGTGCCTGCTCATATTAAAGGGTATATGTATTTAAGGGAAGCAATCTCTATGGTGTACAATGATATCGAATTACTGGGATCTATTACGAAAGTATTATATCCGGATATCGCAAAAAAATATAATACAACAGCAAGCCGTGTTGAGCGTGCAATCCGTCACGCAATTGAAGTAGCATGGAGTCGAGGAAATATTGATTCTATTTCGTCCTTATTCGGTTATACAGTATCCATGTCAAAAGCAAAACCAACAAATTCCGAGTTCATCGCAATGGTTGCAGATAAGCTAAGACTTGAACATAAGGCTAGCTGAGAGTAAAGATAGTATGGGATGTAAGTTTTAGTAAAGCTTAATCATTCTTTAAATTTATACTCGATATTAAATGTAAAGCCAATGAACTTTTTATTCAATGACCAATGAATATTAGAATTCATTGGTCTTTTTATTTTATTGAGAACAACAGATTATTTGATATCATGGAAAATAAATCCTGTTTTTGGTGATATTACATATAAGTGAATTAAATAGGTATAGATAGGGAGAAGGGGAATGAAAAATAAAGTATTAACTTGGCTAGGAATAGTAGCGGTTACGGGGGTTCTTGCTGTTGCAGTTACACTTGGAATGTTAGAACTTGCCGATAATCCAGTAGATCAAGAAGTGAGTGCTCAAATAGATAAAAAAGAAGTCCAAACGATAGTAGGAAGAGAGGTAGATGGAATCTTCGTTGATGTGTATGTCACTGAAAATTCTACTGAAAGCGAAGTCATTACAGTAATGCATCACATGACTCATCAAAAAGTAGTGGCAGGACGAAAATCAGGATCCATCCCAATGATTCAAAAAAATGTTGAAAAATTAAAAAAAATCATAAATAAGAGTGGCTTTACGAAAAAAAATGAGCTTTTAGCGATTGCTGATAGATGGGCGAAAAAAGATTTTAGTGAAATTGTGGAAGATCATAATTATTTCTCGGATGCTCAAGAAGGTAACACTTGTACAGCGACTAGAGCGATGGATGCGGTAGATGAGCAACATTATATTTTAACTACATTCGGGGAGGAAAAAGCGAAAGAACTATATAATTCAGGAGATGCGCCACACGTTCAATAAAAAATAATAGGAAAGGGTTTTTAGTTATATTATTATCTTGCTTTCTTTATGAATTGTAACAAAAAAGAAGATATATCATTCATTATTAAATGATGAAGTGAAGGTTAAATCGCATCGTAGTACATCTGTTAAGGGATTTTAGCAGGGGAGTCATCCGTGATATAATAGAAAATAATAAAAAGCCCTGCAAAACAGGACTGTATTATTCTTCGTCTTTATTTTGTTTTTCTAATTCAACTAACTTTTGAATTAAAATGTGCTGCGGCATATGCATAAGTTGTTCGAGCGGAACACCTAATGCTTTTGATAGGCGGACTGCAGTGTCTGGAGAAATTTGTAATGGTCTCATAGAAGTACCTCCTTTTTCGTATAGTATAGCATAAGATTGGGGGAGTGAGGATGACTCTTATATTTGCACATCGTGGTGCAGCGGGAACGTACCCAGAAAATACAATGATTTCATTTGAAGCAGCTGAATCTTTTAGAGCCGATGGAATTGAATTGGATGTTCAATTAACGAAAGACGGAAAAGTTGTCGTCATTCATGATGAAACAGTGAACAGGACAACAAATGGAAAAGGTGCGGTTCGAAATTATGTATATGAGGATTTATGTAAATTAGATGCGAGCTATACATTCAGTGATAAAGTAGGATTTTGTAAAATACCTCTTTTAGAAGAGGTATTAGAATGGATTGAAAAAACAGAGTTGCTACTTAATATTGAACTTAAAAATAATAAAATCCCATACAGAGGTTTAGAAGAAGAAGTTATAACGCTTGTACGGAAATGTAATTTAGAAGATCGTGTTATATTTTCTTCGTTTAATCACTACAGTATGAAAAAGTGTCATATGATGGCTCCTGATATTCAAACAGCGATTTTATATCGCGAAGGTTTGCATAGTCCATGGGCGTATGCAAAAAAAATGGGTGCTACAGCAGTACACCCGAATTATCGTTATCTGCAAGATGCCGTTGCTGAATTAACGATGGAGAGTGGTGTAGAGGTTCGCCCTTATACAATTAATGAAGAAACGCTTATGCGAAAATATTTTGATATGAATATTTCGGCGATTATTACTGATTACCCTGAAACGGCAAGAATGTTATTGCCAATAAAAAAATGAGACCGCGTGTAACGGTCTCATTTTTTTATTTATCCCGCTATTTGCGGGCAGTAAGACCCCGCCTCAAAATTCAGCGAAAGCAAAGAAGTTAGTTGGGGGTCGGGCTGCCCGTAAAAGCCCGATTGGTGAGGGCTGATTAAAGTTTCACTTTATAAATAGTGGGGCTTTCTTATCTTCTAAAGCGAGCTTGTACTTTATTTCGTTTACGGTCTCGGTGTAAGACGAAGCCGCCAAAAATATAAAACCCGAGCGCGAAGCAAAGAGCGCCAATTAAAAATTGTAACCACAGTATAGAGAGTGGAGGAAATAGAATCCCAAATACAGTATCTCTCATTAACTTAATGCCAAACACAGCTAATGAAATGGGGATGAGTGCTAATAATAGAGCAAGGTAACGCTGCATATAAACGCTCCTTTTCAGATTATTTTGTTTATTTCAATGATGTTATATGGAAAGGGGGTTTGTCAAGAGGGGGCTGAACGAGTAAGATAAGGGTGTGAAAAATTTTGCAGAGATACTTCGAGAGGAAGTGTAATATATGAAACAAAAAGTGTTAATTGTTGGTGCCGGTGAAGGTGGTAGTACACTGCTGAATCTGTTACAAAGTTCAAATATATTTCAAATTATAGGGATTATTGATATAAATCCGTTAGCGAAAGGATTACAAATGGCTACGGAATATGGGGTTACGATTGGAGAGAGTGTAACGCCGTTTCTTGCTATGCACATTGATGTAATGTTTGATATGACAGGTGACGATAATTTACATAAAGATTTATTAAAGAAAAAGCATAAAGATACTCTTCTTATACCAGGCGATATTGCGAAAATTGTTACGAGATTAGCACATGAGAAGGAAGATTTAATTGGAAAGTTAGAAGAACAAACGCAGCAAGGGGATTTAATTTTAAATTCTACGCATGACGGTATGATTGTGATTGATCGAGAGGGACAAGTTCGCCTATTTAATAAAAGTGCAGAGCGTATTATTGGGTATAAAAAAGAAGAGGCGGTAGGGAAGTATATTTTAGAAGTTATTCCGACTAGTAAGCTGCTTCGTATTATACGTACGAAACAAATAGAAGTAAATTATGAACTGACATTAGAGAATGAAAAGAAAATTATTACAACCCGTATTCCTATATTAAAAGAGGGGGGAGAGGTGCAAGGGGCATTTGCGATTTTTAAAGATATAACAGAAGTTGTAGATCTTGCGGAAGAAGTTACAGATTTAAAAGAAATTCAAACGTTACTTGAGGCAATTATTAACTCATCTGAAGAAGCAATTTCAGTCGTGGATGAAAAAGGAAGAGGGTTAGTAATTAACCCTGCGTATACGAAATTAACAGGTTTAACAGAAGAGGACATTATTGGAAAGCCAGCTACAACTGATATTGTAGAAGGTGAAAGTATGCATATGAAAGTACTTCGAACGCGTAGGGCGGTACGAGGGATACATATGAAGATCGGGCAAAAAAAGAGAGATGTAATTGTAAACGTAGCACCAGTCATTGTGGATGGGATATTGAAAGGGAGCGTTGGTGTAATTCGTGACGTATCAGAAATTCAAAAGTTAACAAATGAATTGAATAGGGCAAGGCAAATTATTCGAACGTTAGAAGCAAAATATTCATTTGATGACATTGTCGGAAAATCTGATGAAACAACGGCGGCTATCGAGCAGGCAAAACTTGGGGCGAATACACCAGCAACAGTATTACTACGCGGAGAATCTGGAACGGGTAAAGAATTGTTTGCACATGCCATCCATAATGGAAGTAATCGAAAATACAATAAGTTTGTTCGTGTAAACTGTGCAGCTATTTCGGAGACGTTGCTAGAAAGTGAATTATTCGGTTATGAGGAAGGTGCATTTTCTGGCGCGAAAAGAGGCGGAAAACGTGGATTCTTTGAGGAGGCGAATAACGGTAGTATCTTTTTAGATGAAATAGGGGAACTATCTGCAAATACGCAGGCGAAACTCCTTCGCGTGTTGCAAGAAAAAGAAATTGTAAAGGTTGGTGGAACGAAAGCGATACCTATAAATGTCCGGGTAATTGCAGCGACACATGTGAATTTAGAAAAAGGCATTCTAGAAGGAGAGTTTAGGGAGGACTTATATTATCGATTAAATAAAATTCCAATTCAAATTCCATCTCTTCGTCAGCGGAAAGGAGACATACCGGCAATCGCAGAAAGATTAATTCAAAAAATTAATCAAGATTATGGCCGAAATATAGAGGGGCTCACTGATCCAGCTATTTTATATTTACAATCATATGAATGGCCAGGAAATGTGAGGGAACTTGAAAATATTTTGGGGAGAGCTATTATCTTTATGAATTATAACGAGACCTATATTGATGTACACCATTTACCGCCATTACATAATGAAGAGCAGGTGGAGTCAAAGCAAACTCATTTATTACCCGAGTTGGAGGAAAAGCCACTTGAACATTTAGTGACAGAGTTTGAAGGGAATATCATTCATGAATATTTAGAGAGGTTTGGCGGAAATAAAACACAAACGGCAAGAGCGTTAGGAATTTCGGTTCGAAATTTATATTACAAGCTAGAAAAGTATGAGTGTGCAAAAAATAGCATGCAATAAATTGCGTACCGTGCAATTTATTGCATGGTATACAAAATACGACAAATCAAGACAGAATATTTTGTTATTTTCCAAAGTATTGATTTTACTGCATTTTGAATGCGTTTTCATTATTGGTAGGACCACTTTTAAAAGTTGGCACGGTATTTGCTTTATAAATAGACGAGGGACGACGGAAAGGGTTGATTACAAAATATGAAGTTAGAACACTTAATTGATCAAGCAGCGGGACAGCCTAAAAAAACTGTGGCTGTAGCAGTAGCTGAAGATCATGAAGTAATTGAAGCTGTAGCGAAAGCAATTACATTACAGCTAGCTCAATTTCGTCTATATGGGAATCAAGAAAAAATAATGGGGATGTTACAAGAACATGGTTTACAAACTTCAGAACATATTGAAGTGATTGCAGCAGCATCAAGTGCTGAGGCTGCGGAACTTTCTGTTAAAGCTGTAAGAAATGGCGAAGCAGATGTGCTTATGAAGGGAAACATCCCAACAGCAAATATTTTGAAATCTGTATTAAATAAAGAGTGGGGACTTCGTAAAGGTAGCGTACTTTCACACGTTGCAGCATTTGAAGTTCCAAATTACGATCGTCTAATTTTTGTTACAGATGCAGCGATGAACATTGCACCTGATGTAACACAGAAAGCTGCTATTATACAGAATACTGTAGAAGTTGCCCGGGCAATAGGGATAGATCTGCCAAAGGTAGCACCAATTGCAGCGGTAGAGGTTGTGAATCCTGCGATGCAAGCGACAATTGATGCAGCGATGTTAACTCAAATGAATCGCCGCGGACAAATTAAAAATTGTGTCGTTGATGGACCACTTGCTTTAGATAATGCAGTATCACAAATTGCAGCAGAACATAAAGGCATAGTAAGTGATGTAGCAGGTAAGGCAGACATTTTACTCGTCCCAACGATTGAAGCTGGAAATGTGCTATACAAATCACTCGTATACTTTGCGGATGCAAAAGTAGGAGCTATGATTGCTGGCGCAAAAGCACCGATTGTTTTAACATCTCGTGCTGATTCAGCAGAAACAAAAGTATATTCATTAGCATTGGCAGTTGCGACTGCTTCAAAATAAACCAAAAAGGGTAAAACACTAGGGGGAAACGACAATGACATTAGAAATCTTCGAATACTTAGAAAAATATGATTATGAGCAAGTAGTATTTTGTCAAGATAAAGAATCTGGTTTAAAAGCAATTATTGCAATACATGATACAACACTTGGACCAGCTCTTGGTGGAACAAGAATGTGGACATATGATTCTGAAGAAGCGGCGATTGAAGATGCATTGCGTCTTGCAAAAGGGATGACATACAAAAACGCAGCAGCTGGCTTAAACTTAGGTGGTGCGAAAACAGTAATTATCGGTGATCCACGTAAAGATAAGAGCGAAGCGATGTTCCGCGCATTAGGACGTTACATTCAAGGACTAAACGGACGTTACATTACAGCTGAAGATGTTGGTACAACAGTAGATGATATGGATATTATCCACGAAGAAACTGACTTTGTAACAGGTATTTCACCATCATTCGGTTCTTCTGGTAACCCATCTCCAGTAACTGCATACGGTGTTTACCGTGGTATGAAAGCAGCTGCGAAAGAGGCTTTCGGTACTGATAATTTAGAAGGAAAAGTAATTGCTGTTCAAGGCGTTGGTAACGTAGCATATCACCTATGCAAACATTTACACGCTGAAGGAGCAAAACTAATCGTTACAGATATTAATAAAGAAGCTGTACAACGCGCGGTAGAAGAATTCGGTGCATCAGCAGTTGAACCAAATGAAATTTACGGTGTTGAATGTGATATTTACGCACCATGTGCATTAGGTGCAACAGTTAATGACGAAACTATTCCACAACTTAAAGCAAAAGTAATCGCAGGTTCTGCAAATAACCAATTAAAAGAAGATCGTCACGGCGACGTGATTCATGAAATGGGTATTGTATACGCACCAGACTATGTTATCAATGCAGGTGGCGTAATTAACGTAGCAGACGAGTTATATGGATACAATAGAGAACGTGCACTAAAACGTGTTGAGTCAATTTATGACACAATTGCAAAAGTAATCGAAATTTCAAAACGCGATGGCATTGCAACTTATGTAGCAGCAGATCGTCTAGCTGAAGAGCGCATTGCAAGCTTGAAAAACTCTCGTAGCACATACTTACGCAACGGTCACGACATTATTAGCCGTCGCTAATCATTCATATATTACTTTTACAAAAGGTGTGGTTACCTCTTATGAGGTTTCCATTTCCTTTTGAATTTATTAGTGGAGGTAGCAACAGTGTCCTTAAATCGAATTCTTGTTATTAATCCGGGTAGTACATCCACAAAAATTGGTGTTTTTGATAATGAAAGACCCGTTTTAGAAGAGACTATTCGTCATGACGAAGAACAAATTGGAAAATATAAGAGAATTATCGACCAATATGAATTTCGTAAAGAAACGATCTTAGAAGTTCTACATTCTCACGGTATTAACATTTCAAAGTTAAACGCAGTTTGTGGGCGCGGGGGATTACTTCGTCCAATCGAAGGCGGAACATACACAGTAAACGATTCGATGTTAGAAGATTTAAAAAATGGCTTTAGCGGTCATCATGCTTCAAATCTTGGAGGCATTTTAGCATATGAAATCGCTTCTGGATTAAATATTCCGGCATTTATAGTAGATCCTGTCGTTGTAGATGAAATGGAGCCAATTGCTCGTATAAGCGGTATTGCTGGTATGGAACGTAAAAGCATTTTCCATGCATTAAACCAAAAAGCAGTTGCTCGTAAAGTAGCTGAAGAATTAAATCACAAATATGAGGATTTAAATTTATTAGTTACACATATGGGCGGCGGTATTACAGTTGGTGCTCATAAAAAAGGAAAAGTTATTGATGTGAATAACGGCTTAAACGGTGAAGGACCATTTAGTCCAGAGCGTGCTGGTACAGTACCGGTAGGGCAATTAGTTGAGATGTGTTTCTCTGGTGAGTATTACCGTGACGAAATGGTTAAAAAGCTTGTTGGACAAGGTGGACTTGTAAGTCTAATCGGTACAAATGATGCGATCAAAGTAGAACAAATGGTTGAAAAAGGTGATCCTGAAGCAACTCTTATTTATAAAGCAATGGCATATCAAGTTGCAAAAGAAATTGGCGGAGCTAGCGCTGTACTTCACGGGAAAATTGATGCAATCGTTCTAACTGGTGGACTTGCGTACAGTAAAATTCTTGTCGATGAAATAAAAGAACGTGTGGACTGGATTGCTGATGTTATCGTACATCCAGGGGAAGATGAATTACAAGCATTAGCAGAAGGAGCACTTCGTGTATTACGTGAAGAAGAAGCGCCGAAAGAGTATGTTGTACGAGAAAAACAAACAGTAGCTAGGGGTTGAGATAATGGCAAGAGAATATGATTTAGTCATCGTTGGCGGCGGTACTGGTGGATATGTTGCTGCTATTCGAGCATCGCAACTAGGTTTAAAAACTGCACTTGTTGAAAAAGAAAATCTTGGTGGTACTTGTTTGCACAAAGGATGTATTCCTAGTAAAGCTCTTTTGCGTAGTGCGGAAGTATACGCAACTGCTAAAAAAAGCGAAGAGTTCGGGGTTATTGCAAGTAATGTAGAACTAAACTTTGCGAAAGTACAAGAGCGTAAAGAGAAGATTGTAACGCAACTTCATAAAGGTGTTCAACACTTAATGAAACAAGGTAAAATTGATGTGTTTGAAGGTATTGGCCGTATTCTTGGCCCATCTATTTTCTCTCCAATGCCAGGGACAATTTCAGTTGAACTTGCAAGTGGAGAAGAGAATGAAATGTTAATTCCAAAAAATGTACTTGTTGCAACAGGTTCTCGTCCGAATTCATTACCAGGTTTAGAATTAGACGGAGAGTATGTAATGTCTTCCGATCATGCTCTAAAAATGGAAACGCTTCCTAACTCGATTATTATTGTTGGTGGCGGTGTAATCGGTATTGAGTGGGCATCTATGCTTGCTGACTTCGGTGTAGAAGTTACAGTATTAGAGTATGCGAAAACGATACTACCACTAGAAGATCAGGACGTTTCAAAAGAAATGCAACGTCTATTCAAGAAAAAAGGTATTAAAGTGGTAACTGGTGCAAAAGTATTACCAGAAACATTGGTAAAAGATAATGGAGTAACAATTCAAGCTGAACATAACGGTGAGAATAAAGAATTTAAAGCAGAAAAAATGCTTGTATCTGTAGGAAGACAAGCCAATACACAAAATATTGGTTTAGAGAATACGGATATCGTTGTGGAAAAAGGATACATTCAAACAAATGAGTTTTATCAAACGAAAGAATCTCATATTTACGCAATTGGAGATGTAATCGGTGGCTTACAACTTGCTCACGTTGCTTCTCATGAAGGAATTGTTGCAGTAGAACATATTGCGGGTAAAGAAGTTACACCAATTGATTATTCTATGGTATCAAAATGCGTATATAGCAGTCCGGAAGTTGCTTCTGTCGGTTTAACAGAACAAGAAGCGAAAGAAAAAGGCTATAAGTTAAAAGTAGGTAAGTTCTCATTCCGTGCGATTGGAAAAGCACTTGTATACGGCGAATCAGATGGTTTCGTAAAACTTGTAGTTGATGAAGAAACAAATGACATTCTTGGTGTTCACATGATTGGACCACATGTAACAGATATGATTTCTGAAGCTGGTCTTGCAAGAGTACTTGATGCAACACCGTGGGAAGTAGCACATACAATTCATCCGCATCCATCATTATCTGAGGCGATTGGTGAAGCAGCATTAGCTGTAGATGGAAAAGCGTTACACGCATAAAAATGTGGATTTAGGAGGTTATGAAAAATGGCAGAAGTAAAAGAAAAGCGCCATGAAGAGCTTGGCTTAAGTGATGAGCAAGTATTAGAAATGTTCCGTACGATGTTACTTGCACGTAAAATCGACGAACGTATGTGGTTATTAAACCGCGCTGGTAAAATTCCATTCGTAATTTCTTGTCAAGGACAAGAAGCAGCGCAAGTTGGAGCAGCATTCGCTCTTGATAGAAAGAAAGATTATGCATTACCATATTACCGTGATATGGGTGTTGTACTAGCGTTTGGCATGACAGCTAAAGAACTTATGTTGTCTGCTTTTGCGAAAGCTGGAGATCCAAACTCTGGTGGTCGTCAAATGCCTGGTCACTTCGGTCAAAAGAAAAATCGTATTGTGACAGGATCATCTCCGGTAACAACACAAGTACCACATGCAGTTGGTATTGCATTAGCTGGAAAAATGGAAAAGAAAGATTTAGTAACGTTTGTTACATTTGGAGAAGGTTCTTCAAACCAAGGTGACTTCCATGAAGGCGCAAACTTTGCTGGCGTACACAAACTACCTGTTATTTTCATGTGTGAAAATAATAAATACGCAATCTCTATTCCAGTTGAAAAACAATTAGCATGTAAAAATGTATCAGATCGTGCAATTGGTTACGGTATGCCTGGATATACAATAGACGGAAACGATCCACTTGCAGTATATAAAGCTGTAAAAGAAGCTGCAGACCGCGGCCGTCGTGGTGAAGGCCCAACTTTAATTGAAACAGTATCATATCGTTTAACAGCACATTCTAGTGACGACGATGATCGTGTTTATCGTGATAAAGAAGAAGTAGAAGAAGCAAAGAAAAAAGATTCAATTATAACATTTGCTGCTTATTTAAAAGAAGCTGGCGTGTTAACTGAGGAATCTGAAAAACAAATGTTAGACGAAATTATGCATATCGTAAATGAAGCAACAGAATATGCAGAAAATGCTCCGTATGCAGCACCTGAAGATGCATTGAAGCACGTATACGCAGAATAGGGGGGAACGTTTCATGGCTGTAATGTCTTATATTGATGCTATTACATTAGCAATGCGCGAAGAAATGGAACGCGATGAGAAAGTATTCGTTTTAGGTGAAGATGTTGGTAAAAAAGGTGGCGTATTTAAAGCGACACAAGGTTTGTATGATCAATTTGGTGAAGATCGTGCGCTTGATGCACCGCTTGCAGAATCTGCAATTGCTGGGGTAGCAATTGGTGCAGCAATGTATGGTATGCGTCCAATCGCTGAAATGCAGTTTGCTGATTTCATTATGCCAGCAGTAAACCAAATTGTTTCTGAGGCAGCAAAAATTCGTTATCGTTCTAATAACGATTGGACTTGTCCAGTTACAATTCGTGCGCCATTTGGCGGGGGTGTTCACGGTGCATTGTATCATTCACAATCTGTGGAAGCGATGTTTGCGAACCAACCAGGTTTAAAAATTGTTATCCCTTCTACACCATATGATGCAAAAGGCTTATTAAAAGCAGCAATTCGTGATGAAGATCCAGTATTATTCTTTGAACATAAACGTGCATATCGCTTAATCAAAGGTGAAGTGCCAGAAGATGATTACGTATTACCAATTGGAAAAGCAGATGTAAAACGTGAAGGTGATGATATTACTGTTATCACATACGGATTATGTGTTCATTTTGCTCTTCAAGCAGCTGAAAAGTTAGCACAAGATGGCATCTCTGCACACGTTCTTGATTTACGTACTGTATATCCATTAGATAAAGAAGCAATCATTGAAGCGGCTTCTAAAACAGGTAAAGTTCTTCTTGTAACAGAAGACAATAAAGAAGGAAGTATTATTAGTGAAGTGGCAGCAATTATTGCTGAAAACTGTCTGTTTGATTTAGATGCGCCAATCGCACGTCTTGCAGGTCCAGACGTTCCAGCAATGCCATATGCACCAACAATGGAAAAATTCTTTATGGTAAATCCAGATAAAGTTGAAAAAGCAATGCGTGAACTTGCGGAATTTTAATCGGGGGGACTATACATGGCTGTAGAAAATATTACAATGCCTCAGCTCGGGGAGAGCGTTACAGAGGGTACAATTAGTAAATGGCTCGTTAATGTTGGCGATCACGTAAATAAGTATGATCCGCTTGCAGAAGTAATGACTGATAAAGTAAATGCTGAAGTACCATCTTCTTTCACTGGTATTGTGAAAGAGTTAATTGCTGGTGAAGGTGAGACGTTAGCTGTAGGTGAAGTAGTTTGTGTTATTCAAGTAGAAGGCGCAGATGAAGTGGCAGCGACAGCTGTTGAGGAAAAAACAAAAGAAGAACCAAAGGCAGAAGTAGCTACGCCTGCAAAAGCACCGAAAGCAAAACAACCAACTGATGGAAAACCACGTTTTTCACCAGCTGTTTTAAAACTTGCGGGTGAGCATAACGTTGATTTAGATTTAGTAGAAGGTACGGGAGCAAATGGCCGTATCACTCGTAAAGATATTTTAAAGCTAGTGGAATCTGGAAATATTCCGCAAGCAGGTGCAAAGAAAGAGGAAGCGGTAGCAGCAGTAGTAGAAGCACGCTCAGCAGCACCAGCAGCACCAGTAGCGCAAAAAGTAGAAGCTGCAAAACCAGTTTCTGTACCAACAATGCCTGGCGATATCGAAATACCAGTAACAGGTGTGCGTAAAGCAATTGCAGCGAACATGTTACGTAGTAAACACGAAGCACCACACGCTTGGATGATGATTGAAGTAGATGTGACAAACCTTGTGTCATACCGTAATTCAATTAAAGGTGATTTCAAAAAACGCGAAGGCTTTAACTTAACGTTCTTTGCTTTCTTCGTAAAAGCAGTAGCACAAGCGTTAAAAGAGTATCCTCAAATCAATTCAATGTGGGCTGGCGATAAGATTGTTCAGAAGAAAGATATTAATCTTTCTATCGCTGTTGCAACAGAGGATGAACTATTTGTACCAGTAATTAAACACGCGGACGAGAAGACAATTAAAGGTATCGCTCGTGAAATTACAGAGCTTGCAGGAAAAGTACGTACGAAATCATTAAAAGCGGACGAAATGCAAGGTGGAACATTTACAATTAATAACACAGGATCATTCGGTTCTGTTCAATCTATGGGTATTATTAATTACCCACAAGCGGCTATTTTACAAGTTGAATCAATTGTAAAACGCCCAGTAATTATGGATAACGGTATGTTCGGTGCTCGCGACATGGTTAACTTATGTTTATCACTTGATCACCGTGTACTAGATGGTCTAATTTGTGGTAAGTTCTTAGGACGTGTAAAAGAAATTCTAGAAAATACGTCAGAAAATAATACATCTGTATATTAATAAAAAGCTCGCTTATGCGAGCTTTTTATTATCTTATTTCTTCATTTGCATCCTACATATGTACATCACTTTTCCCAGCAATCTTACAATGAACAAGTATGTATTAGAAATTTACGAAAATACATTGCTGATATATGGTATATAGATATAAAATAAGAAAAGAATAATTTTTTTTGGCAAATCTTACTGACGAAACTGTAGTATAATATATTGTATTGTATGAAAAAGAGAGTTATTCTATATAAGTGTTTTATAGATAATGTGTAATCAGTCGTCAAAACATGAAGAATGTTGACTCCTGGTTTTTTATTTTGCTGTAACAATGTTTCAGGAGGATGTCATGAAAAGAAGTACCGAGTTTCTAAAAAGTTTAGATGTAAAATTAATATTAATTTTGTTTGCATTATGTGTTACGAGTATAGCTGCTATATATAGCAGTCAGCAGACTGGCCAATATGGGGCTGAGAATTTTGCTTTGAAACAAGGACTTAACTACATAATTGGGATTGTAATGTTGCTTCTTGTTGCAAGTGTTGATTCGGATCAACTACAAAAACTATCTTGGCCATTGTATATTGCTACATTTGCTTCGATTATTTTATTGAAGATATTACCAGTTTCAAACTTTACACCTGAAATACTGGGGGCGAAAAGATGGTTTAGGTTTCCAGCAATTGGAGCTATTCAGCCATCGGAGTTTTTCAAAATTGCACTGATTATGCTAGTAGCAAATTTAGCAGTAAAACATAATGCACAGTACATGGTTCGAACATTTAAAACAGACCTAATACTAATAGGGAAGGTAATGTTGGTAGCTATTCCTCCTACGGTAGTTGTATATAGCCAACCGGATACAGGGATGGTGTTCTTATATGCTGCTGCTATTGCATGTATTTTATTTATGTCAGGTATTCAGAAGAAATTGATAGCGTTATGTACAGTTATTCCGGTGACCGTATTATCTACGTTAATATTTATTTACGTAAGGTATGAGGATTTCTTCTTTAATAATTTAGTTACGTTACTAAAACCTCACCAACAATCACGTATTGTAGGTTGGTTAAATCCATTTGAAAATGCAGATCAAGGTTATCAAACACAGCAATCGATTTTAGCTGTAGGTAGTGGCGGTATGGAAGGGAAAGGCTTTGGCGAAGGGAACGTCTATATCCCTGAGAAGCATACTGACTTTATTTTTGCTACAATTGCCGAAGAAGGTGGATTTATCGTAGCAGCTTTAGTCGTATTCTTATTCCTATTACTACTATATAGAACAATTATTATTGGTTATTCTGCGGATAATTTATTCGGTACATTATTATGTGCTGGGGCAATTGGGATATTAACGGTTCAAATATTCCAAAACATCGGTATGATCGTTGGATTAATGCCTGTAAAAGGGATTGCATTACCTTTCTTATCATATGGGGGAAGTTCCTTGTTCTCGAATATGATTATGATGGGTCTCATATTATCGGTACGGAAAACGTATAAAAAGTATATGTTTTCTGTTAAGTAAAAAAGCTGGTTCGTGTAAATACGAACCAGCTTTTTTACATATATGCTCTTAAACGTTGCAAACTAAAACAAAGTAGCAGTTTGAGACGGGTAAGGAGTGCAAAGTGATGCATATGCATATTTTTGAAGGGGCACGGCATCTTTCAAATAGTGAATGGGTTATTCGGGCTATTATAGCATACATATTTTTAATATTAGTTGCGAAAGCGATGGGACAAAGGTCCATCGCACAACTTCGTTTTTTAGATGTTGTATTAGTGTTATTGCTCGGAGGGAATATTTCTAATGCATTATCTGATGAAAAAGTAGGATTACTCGGCTCGATGATTACGACGTTCATACTCGTTGTACTTCACATTATAAGCTCAGTCTTAATGTTGAAATGGGATAGATGGAGACGCTTTTTAGAGCCAGCACCTATTATTCTTATACACAATGGTTCCATTGATTTTAGCAATTTGAAAAAAGCGAGAATTACGGTGGAATATTTATTTTCAGAACTTCGTATGCGAAATGTGAGCGACATTCAAAAGATTAAATTAGCATTATGGGAAGCGAACGGTGTTGTTTCTATATTTCAGTATCCAGAATATGAAGCAGTTTCGCGGCTTGATCTGAAAGTGGCGGGAAAAAAATCTCCAGTTTCTTTTGTATTAGTAAAGGATGGGAGCATTCAGCAAGATGTTCTAGCTTTAGTAGGAAAAACAGAAGAGTGGGCGAGAGAATTTCTAGAGAAGAGTGCAGAAGTCGAATCCATTATATTAGCTACAGTAGATGAAGCTCATAAAATAAATATTTTGTTAAAAAAATGAAAAATATACGCATTTTGTCGTTTCATACATATGATACAATAGTGTGGACAACGAAAAAGGAGGGATACGATGGGATATGTAGAGGAGTTACGAAAAGTAGTTGGTCATCGCCCTTTAATTTTAGTTGGTGCTGTTGTACTTGTTATAAATGAACATGGATATGTATTATTACAGCAAAGAACAGAGCCTTACGGAAAATGGGGATTGCCTGGCGGGTTAATGGAGCTTGGCGAATCACCAGAAGAAACAGCTTGCCGTGAAGTATATGAAGAGACAGGAATAGAAGTGAAGAACCTGCGATTAATTAATGTATTTTCTGGAGCGAACTATTTTACAAAATTAGCAAATGGTGATGAATTTCAATCCGTAACGACAGCCTATTATACAGAAGAATATGAAGGTGAGTTTGTTATGAATAAAGAAGAAGCGGTTCAGCTTACATTCTTCCCACTAACAGAACTACCTGATTATATTGTAGGATCGCATAAAAAAATGATTGTGGAATATATAAAAATTATGAGAAATAAGATATAATGCAATGAAAGAGATACAAAAACACAGTTCTGGTCGGTAGTCCAGACGCATGATTACATGTCAGTAACCTTCCCCTCCGGGATGTCCAGTATTTCTAATTTTTTTAAAGGAGGGGCTGTCAATGGATTTGACAGTATATCACGATGGTCAATTTTTCGTAGGAATTATTACGCATAAAGAAAAAGGGAAATTGTATGGAGCACGGTATATTTTTGGAATGGAACCTTCAGATGAAGAAGTACTTATATTTGTGAATGGTCCAATGCTAGCATATTTCCAGCATGTTGCAAAATGCGGTGTGGAAGTGAAAGAAAAACAACGTCCAAAAAATATAAAACGTATCATACGACAAGCGGCAAAAGAAGTAAATGTAAAACGTTTTACTAAGGTACAAGAGGCAATTGGCTTATCTTATGAACTGCATAAACAAGAAAAGCAAGTGCGCTCTAAAGAGAAGCGAGAAGCTGAAAAACAAAGAAGACGTTTAATTAAAGTACAAAAAGCAAAGCAAAAGCATCGTGGACATTAAGAAAAGGTGTTAGAGCAAGAGCTCTAACACCTTTTCTATACCCAAATACAAGTAAACTTACTTGTATTTCATAAACATTAACTGGTAAGATACAAATAGGTAGTTTTAGAGGAGGGAAAAGATTGATTAATTTTAACTTTTTTATGAATGATGTTGTCCGCCAAGCGCGTGAAGAGATTGTCTCTGCTGGATATACAGAATTGACGACGCCGGAAGCAGTAGAAGAAGCGTTTAAAAGAAATGGAACAACACTTGTAATGGTAAACTCTGTATGTGGTTGTGCAGGTGGCATTGCTCGTCCTGCTGCTGCGCATTCCGTACATTATGATAAACGTCCTAACCATCTTGTAACGGTGTTTGCAGGTCAAGATAAGGAAGCAACAGCAACAGCTCGTGAATATTTCGAAGGATATCCACCTTCTTCTCCATCATTCGCTTTATTAAAAGATGGAAAAATTGTAACGATGGTAGAACGTCATGAAATTGAAGGTCATGAACCAATGCAAGTTATTGCAAAACTACAATCTTATTTCGAAGAGAATTGTGAAGAACTATAAAAATAAGCAAAAAGGCGGTACGCCCACAATCAAGTGGATGTACCGCCTTTTTTATTTATTATTAAAATTTATCCCGCTTTAATGGGCAGTAAGACCCCCACCTCAAAATTCAGCGAAAGCAAAGAAGTTAGGCGGGGGGCGGGCTGCCCATAAAAGTCCGATTGGTTCAACTAATAATCAGTGGGGGATGAAGAAAACCCCCATTGATTAAAGTTTCACTTTATGGGACATGCATAGTTATGTTGTTTTATGCATTATTTTATGCATTGCAAATGGTATTAATATTGTTATTTTATTTATTTTTATTTTATATATTGCATAAAAATGAAAGTGCTGATACAATACAAACATCGAATAAATATTCTATTAAACTTTTAAATATACATTATTAGGGGGAAGAAAGATGAAGAAGTTATTATCAATATCGTTTGCACTGATTTTAATTATAAGTATGTTCAGTGCTTGTAGTAATGGGGAAGAAAAGGCTAGTGGAAAAAATAAAAAAGTACTGGTTATGGGGACTTCAGCAGATTATAAACCATATGAATACGTGGAAGCTTCAAAAAGTGATGAAATTATCGGCTTCGATGTTGATGTTGCTAAATATATCGGAAAAGAACTTGGTTATGAAGTGAAAGTGAAAGATATGGATTTTGGTGGTTTACTAGCATCTCTTAGCTCAGGAAAAGTTGATTTCGTAATGGCAGGTATGACGCCGACTGCAGACCGTAAAAATAATGTTGATTTCACAGATATTTATTTTGTTGCGAAAAACATGGTCGTTTCTAAAAAGGATTCTAATATTCAATCTGTAGAGGATTTAAAAGGGAAAAAAGTAGGGGTACAAACAGGATCTATTCAAGAAGAGAAAGCGGCAGAATTTAAAAAACAAATAGATTTCAAAGTTGAGGGACGTGACCGTATACCAGAAATCGTACAAGAAATTAAAGCTGGTCGTTTTGACGCTGCAATTATCGAAGATACAGTTGCTAAAAATTATTTAGAAAAAATGAAAGAATTACAAGGAATTGAAATTCAAGAAGCACCAGAAGAAGTAGGAGCAGCAATTGCCCTTCCGAAAAACAGTGATAAAACAGCTGAATTTAATAAAGTAATTAAAAAAATGCAAGAAAATGGAGAAATGGATAAATTAGTGAAGAAATGGTTTGGCAGCGAAAAATAAGCTGCCTTTCACTTTTCTTTGAAGGGAATGACAAGAATGAACTTAGATTTTTCGGCGATTACGCCTTCGATACCATATATACTAAAAGGTCTAGAAGTTACTTTGAAAATTGTAGCAGTATCAGCGTTAGTTGGGTTTATTTTAGGAACGTTATTAGCGCTTTGCAAAATTGCTAGAATACGAGCATTAAATATAGCAGCAGATTTTTATACATCAATTTTCCGTGGTACACCACTTGTATTGCAATTAATGATTATTTATTTCGGTGTCCCGCAAATAATTGGTTATGAAATACCAGCATTCGTAGCGGCTGTATTAGCATTTAGCTTAAATTCAGGTGCATATATGTCAGAGGTAATTCGTGCCGGCATTCAAGCGGTTGATAATGGACAAACAGAAGCAGCGATGGCTTTAGGGATTCCTTACGGAAAAATGATGCGAAATATTATTTTTCCTCAAGCATTAAAAAATATATTACCAGCGCTTGTGAACGAGTTTGCGACACTTACGAAAGAATCGGCTGTAGTAACAGTAATAGGAGCGACAGATTTAATGCGCCGTGCTTACATTGTAGGCGGTGAGACGTTTAAATATCTTGAACCATTACTTTTTGTTGGGCTAATTTATTATATGCTAGTCATTATTCTTACATTAGTCGGGAAGGCAATTGAAGGGAGAATGAAGAAAAGTGATTAAAATTGAAAACCTTCATAAATCATTTGGAAAAAACGAAGTATTAAAAGGAATTACAACAACGATTGAAAAAGGGGAAGTAGTAGCAATTATTGGACCGTCTGGGTCAGGGAAATCAACATTTTTACGTTGTATGAATGTGCTAGAAGCACCGACAAATGGTCACATTTGGATTGGAACGGAAGAAGTAACGAATCCGAAAACGAATATTATGCACGTTCGTGAAAATGTCGGAATGGTATTTCAGCATTTTCACCTATTTCCTCATATGACTGTATTAGAAAATATTACGTATGCTCCTATTAATGTAAAAGGAGTAACGAAACAGGAAGCCGAAAAGAAAGCCGAGAAACTTTTAGAAAAGGTCGGTTTATTAGATAAAAAAGATACGTATCCAAACCGTCTTTCGGGAGGACAAAAGCAACGTGTAGCAATTGCGAGAGCGTTAGCGATGGAACCAGAAGTTATGTTATTTGATGAACCAACATCAGCACTAGATCCAGAGATGGTGAAAGAAGTATTAGAAGTTATGAAATCATTAGTTACGACAGGAATGACAATGGCGATTGTTACACATGAAATGGGATTCGCGAAAGAAGTAGCTGATCGTGTTCTCTTTTTAGATGGTGGAAAGCTTGTAGAAGATAGTGCACCAGAAGAATTTTTTGCAGCACCGAAAAGTGAACGTGCGCAACAATTTTTACAAAAAATATTGTAATATGTAACGGTTACGTGAATAATAAGTAGAAAAGGATGACATTGTGTCATCCTTTTTTTATACTAACTGTAAATACGTTTATACATATAGGAGCAATGCTATGTTCAAAATTGGATACCGTACAGTAAAAACAGCAATAGGGACAGGCGCAGCAGTGTTTATTGCTCAGTTATTAGGATTAGAATTTTATAGTTCAGCGGGTATTTTAGTTATATTATGTGTACAAAATACGAAACGTAAATCACTTCAAGTATCGTTACATCGTTTTTTAGCTTGTGTACTATCAATGGTATTCGCGTTTTGTATTTTTGAAACAATTGGATATACACCGCTAGCAATTAGCGTATTATTACTTACATTTATTCCGACTGCAGTTATGCTTAAAATTCAAGAAGGTATTGTCACGAGTTCAGTTATTGTGATGCATCTATATTCATTGAAACAAATTACATGGCTTATTGTTGGAAATGAAATTGCGATATTAACGATAGGAATTAGCGTGGCTTTATTAGTGAATATGTATATGCCAAGTAGTGAAAATAAGTTAAAAGAGTATCAGGATACAATAGAAAGTAATTTTAAAACAATTTTGTTTGAAATGGTCGTTTATTTACGAAACAGAGAAAGTAGTTGGAGCGGGGCTGAACTTATTGAAACTGAAAATATGCTAAATGAAGCAAGGGATTTATCGTTTAAGAAACTTGAGAATGCATTTATGCGAGAAGATGGCTATTACTATCGTTATTTTAATATGCGTATGCAGCAATTCGAAATTTTAGAGCGGATGATACCATTAGCAGCTTCTTTATCATGGACATATGAACAAGCTGACATGATTGCGGATGTGGTTGAAAACATCGGGAATGCTATTAGCCCTGAGAGTACTGGGGTTATTTCCTTAAGACAGCTGCAAGAAATGAGAGAATTATTTAGAGACATGCCATTGCCAGTTACTCGTGAAGAATTTGAGATACGTGCAAAGCTTGTTCAACTTGTGTATGAAATGGAACAATATTTACTCATTAAAAGTCGTTTTAAGGGAAAGGATAATATAAAAGAACTTATATAGAAGGTAGGAATTATTTATGCCGTATCTTCTCTCTTTCATATTATGTCTTTCTTTATCGCCTATTTGGCCTCTTGGAGATAATCCACGTGCCGGAGATCCTTTTATTATTGTAAATAAAGCGACAAATAAACTAGCTTATATTGATGATGGAAAGATTCAAAAGGTTTTTCCAGTAGCGACAGGGAAAACAAATGAATTAACTCCAGAAGGAACTTTTGATGTTGTAATGAAAGCGAAGGATCCGTATTATATTGCGAAGGATATTCCAGGGGGATCACCGAAAAATCCGCTTGGGTCAAGGTGGATTGGATTTAATGCAAGAGGAACTGATGGAAGTAAATATGGAATACATGGAACAAACCAACCTAGTTCAATTGGAAAGTATATTTCACAAGGGTGTATAAGAATGAAGAAAAACGATGTGGAGTATTTATTTGATCGCATTCCAATTGGAACGAAAGTATGGATTGTGAAGTCGAAAAAATCATTTCAGCAATTGGCAAAACAAAAAGGAGCCATTGCATATGAAAGAGCCAACGAAAAGGTTGGCTTTTTCTATTGTAATAAGTTGTCTTGACATGTGTACATAACCATGAGTTAATGAGAGTATAGAAAGATAAAGTGAAACTTTAATCAGTGGAAGGTTTTTGTCCGCTGATTATCAGCCCGCACCAATCGGGGGGGAAATTAGATAAAGGGGTTGCTCATATGTACTTGAATCCAAAAATTTCGTATATGCAATTTTTTATGGGATTTCTATTTGTTATTACATTCATATTGGCAACTTTTAATATATGTTCTTATCTTGTAGCAATTGTATGCATGGCATTACTCAATCTTACTTTTGTTATTGGAGCATTTCAGCAGAAACAATATACAAGTTTTATAACAGCACTTATAATGTCATTTTCCTTTTGTATTGTAGCGATTGTGCTTTATATAAAATAAACCATCTCGATATCGAGATGGTTTATTTTGTTATGTATAAAAAGTAAAAAAAGGACGAACACATCGCCCTTTTTACCAAAACATACTTGCGCCAGCAAGTAATGTTGTTACAAGCATAGAAATTAGCATTACATAGACCATAACTTTTTGAGCTTTTTTATGCATCGTTATACCTCCTTGCAAATCAGTACAATATCATTGTAACGAGAAATGATATTGTGGACAAGGGGAGAGAAGTGACAAAATTCGAGAAGTGTGTGTAAAGTATAACAGGAAATTTGTATGTATGTAGAGAATATATAATAATGATAGAGTATAAGTTTTTTGTGATGCAAGCTGAAGAATGGAGATACGATGATGAAAATATACGAAACAAATCGTTTACATTTAAGGGAAATTGATGAGTCGTATGCTGAAAAAGTTCTTCAATATTACGACAGAAATCGTGAATTTTTAAAAGCTTGGGAAGAGTATAGACCGGATGATTTTTTTACGTTAGATTATCAGAAGAAAAAGTTACAAAAGGATAGAAAAGAGTTTGCAGAAGGTAAAATCATCAGACTTTGGATTTTTAAAAAGGGTGATGATACAAAAATTATTGGGTGTATCTCATTTAATTTAATTGTTCGCGGTATTTATCAATCTTGTGTGCTTGGCTATAAATTAGATAAGGCAGAATTGAATAAAGGTTACACGACAGAAGCGCTTAGGAAAGCTATTCAAGTTACTTTCGAAGAATTTCAGTTACATCGTATAGAAGCACCGATTATGCCACGAAATTTAGCATCTATACAAGTAGTGACGAAGATAGGCTTTCAATATGAGGGCGTGTCTAGGAAGATGTTAATGGTAAATGGAGTATGGGAAGATCATATGCGCTGGGTATTGTTAAATGAGTAATAGAAAGCAGATGGTTATCTAGACATATAAACCGTCTGTTTTTTGTCTTGTATTTCGAAACTTTTGCGAAATTCTGTTATAATTAATAGTGTTACATACATAATGGTAGTGCAGGAGGCGCAGTCTTATGATTAATCAAGAACGTTTAGTAAATGAATTTATGGAATTAGTACAAGTGGATTCTGAAACGAAATTTGAGGCAGAAATTTGCAAAGTATTAACAAAGAAATTTACAGATTTAGGTGTAGAAGTATTTGAAGATGACACAATGACTGTTACTGGTCATGGTGCAGGTAACTTAATTTGTACTTTACCAGCAACAAAAGATGGTGTTGATACAATTTACTTTACTTCTCATATGGATACAGTAGTTCCTGGTAATGGAATTAAGCCTTCTATTAAAGATGGATATATCGTATCAGATGGTACTACGATTTTAGGTGCGGATGATAAAGCAGGATTAGCATCAATGTTCGAAGCAATTCGTGTTTTAAAAGAGAAAAACATCCCTCATGGTAAAATTGAATTTATTATTACAGTTGGAGAAGAATCAGGTCTTGTTGGTGCAAAAGCATTAGATCGTGAGCGCATTACAGCGAAATACGGTTACGCATTAGATAGCGATGGAAAAGTTGGTGAAATCGTTGTTGCAGCTCCAACACAAGCGAAAGTGAATGCAATTATTCGAGGGAAAACAGCTCACGCTGGTGTAGCGCCAGAAAAAGGTGTATCTGCAATTACTATCGCAGCGAAGGCAATTGCGAAGATGCCACTTGGTCGTATTGATTCTGAAACAACTGCAAATATTGGACGTTTTGAAGGTGGAACACAAACAAATATCGTTTGCGATCATGTACAAATCTTTGCAGAAGCGCGTTCTTTAATCAATGAAAAAATGGAAGTACAAGTTGCGAAAATGAAAGAAGCATTTGAAACAACTGCAAAAGAAATGGGTGGTCATGCAGACGTTGAAGTAAACGTTATGTACCCAGGATTTAAATTTGCTGATGGCGATCACGTTGTAGAAGTTGCAAAACGTGCAGCTGAAAATATTGGTCGTACACCTTCTCTTCACCAAAGTGGTGGCGGAAGTGATGCAAACGTAATCGCAGGACACGGTATTCCAACAGTTAACTTAGCGGTTGGTTATGAAGAAATTCATACAACAAACGAAAAGATTCCTGTTGAAGAATTAGCGAAAACAGCAGAATTAGTTGTTGCAATTATTGAAGAAGTAGCGAAGTAACGTACTAGAAAAAAGCGTGTAAATCACAATCGATTTACACGCTTTTTATTTTGATTCGATTGCTTTTACAAGGCGGATCAGCCAATACAAGAAAATCCATGGCAGTATAGAGCAGCTGTTATAATACCCAGTAGACTTGGAAGGATTCCTGCTACGTTTATATCAAAAATAGGGAGTAATAAATAATTAATTAAGATGATTAATATAATAACGAGAAATGTATAGTTGAGATTACTGTGTGATTTCATAACAAATCACTCCTTTTCCAATAATATCCATATCTCATATTAAGTATAGCAAAAATAAGGATAAAAAGAATAAGTAATTATTATATTGTACATGAATTTGATATAATGAAGGAACAAACGTTCTTTGAAAGGGTGAGTATTGTGCGAGAAATGTATCCGAAAAATGGTCGTGTTATTTTACATGTAGATATGAATTGTTTTTTCGCATCTGTTGAAATTGCTCATGACCCATCATTACAAGGGAAGCCGTTAGCAGTTGCTGGAAATGAAAAAGAAAGAAAAGGAATTATCATAACATGTAGTTATGAGGCGAGAGACTACGGAATACGTACAACGATGCCTCTTTGGGAAGCAAAAAGGTTATGTCCGCAATTAGTTGTAAGGCGTCCTAATTTTCCATTATATCGTGAAGCATCATTTCAAATGTTTCAAATCCTTTCTCGTTTTACGGAAAAAATACAACCAGTCTCTATAGATGAGGGATATTTAGATATTACAGATTGCTACGCACTTGGTTCGCCTCTTGAAATAGCAAAGATGATTCAACAAGCATTATTAACAGAATTACAGCTTCCGTGTAGCATCGGAATTGCTCCAAACCTTTTTCTAGCAAAAACAGCTTCTGATATGAAAAAGCCTCTCGGTATTACCGTACTTCGAAAACGAGATATTCCAGAAATGATTTGGCCACTTCCAGTTGGAGCAATGCATGGAATTGGAGAAAAAACAGCTGAAAAATTAAATGATATTCATATACAAACAATTGAGCAGTTAGCAAAAGGAAACGAACATATCATTCGCGCTAAAATTGGAAAGCATGGTGTCGATTTAAAGCGGCGGGCAAAAGGTATGGATGATAGGGAAGTTGATCCGAGTCAAATGGGACAACATAAAAGTGTTGGTAATTCGATGACCTTTTCAAAGGATATGGATGAAGAGAAAGAATTACTTGATATGTTAGAACGGCTATCAAAATCAGTGAGTAAAAGATTACAAAAGCGAACTCTTGTCAGCTATAATATTCAAATTATGATTAAATATCATGATAGGCGGACAGTAACGCGGAGTAAGCAATTGAAAAATGCGATTTGGGAAGAACGAGATATTTTTCAGGCAGCATCTCGTTTATGGAAGCAACATTGGGACGGTGATTCCGTCCGTTTACTAGGTGTTACAGCTACTGAAATAGAGTGGAAGACAGAATCGGTGAAACAATTAGATTTGTTTTCATTTGAAGAAGATGCGAAAGAAGAGCCGCTACTTGCTGTCATCGATCAAATTAATGATAAATATGGAATGCCCCTTTTACAACGAGGTAGTCAATTATTACGTAAGCAAGAAAAGTCTTTTCAGCAAAAATTAAAAAATAAGTTTATGTAGAAGGTGTCATGAAGCTGTACATATCATGACACCTTTCATTTTTAACTTGCTTCTAAATCTAATGAAGTTTTCCAACCAGCTGCAGTCACGCCAGCTTCTAATAGCATTCTGCTCACTATTTTTTCAATTAAGACTGCTGCATTTGTATTGCAATGTAATGTAGCTTGTATACACACTTTTTGCTTAGAATCTACGTCTTCACTATACAATTCTTTTAAACCAATGCCTTCAGAACTGACCATATGCATAAGTAAAAACCGAATATGGGCTTCATGTTCTTCTGAACAAGTAAGAGAAAGGAAGTAGTTCGTTTGTTCAGGTGATTCTTCTTTTGATTTTTGATTCATAAAGAGAGCGATTGGACGTAGTAGTATATTTGCTAGTAAAACGCCGGTTGCACCTAATATAGCTGCAACGAGGAAACCAGCGCCTGTAAGAGTACCAACAGCAGCTGCGCACCATAGAGTAGCCGCAGTATTAAGCCCTCTAATACTAAAACCATCGCGGATAATAACGCCGCCTCCTAAAAAACCAATCCCACTAACGACTTGAGCAGCAATACGTGAGGGGCTAGCATCGTGATCAAGCATGACGGATAATAAAACAAATATACAGGCACCAAGTGATACGAGAGCATTTGTCCGTAATCCAGCCATCCTGTGTCTCCATTGCCGTTCCATTCCGATGCAAGCACCTACAATAATTGCGATACATAATCTTAATACAATGTCATACCATACCATCATGGTCACCTCCATACATATAAGTCCATGTTATGTTTTTGAGAATGAGTGGGGAGCACCTACTCATTCTCATTTTCATCCCGCTATTTGCGGGCGGATGAAAGTTTTACTTTATAACCAGCTATGAAACTTTTTAATATAAACTTTTTTTAGGAATTGTGTTAAGAAAGCATAGGTTAATAGTATTCCTATTAACCAAGGGAAGTAGCTAAGTGGTAATGCTTGTAATCCAACAGCTGCTCCAAGTGGCGAGAATGGAATATAAATTCCGATTGCCATAATACAAGCGGTTAATAAAAGAACCGGTATTGATGCAGTACTTTGAATGAATGGAATTTTCTGTGTTCTTATCATGTGAACAATTAAAGTTTGTGTTAGTAATCCAACGACAAACCAACCAGATTGGAATAATGATTGTTCGCTAGCTGTATTTGCACCGAAGACGTTCCACATGACTACATATGTGATGATATCAAATATGGAACTAATTGGACCGATACAAATAATGAAGTTCCGTAAATTCGCAGTATCCCATTTTCTTGGTTTTTCTAAAAACTCTTTATCCATTTTGTCCCATGGAATAGACAGTTGTGAAATATCATAAAGCAAGTTTTGAATTAAAAGGTGAATGGCAAGCATCGGCAAGAAGGGGATGAAAGCACTTGCTACTAACACACTAAATACATTTCCGAAGTTAGAGCTAGCTGTCATTTTAATATATTTTAAAATGTTTCCAAATGTAGTGCGTCCTTCTAAAATACCTGCTTCTAATATTGTTAAGCTTTTCTCAAGTAAAATAATGTCAGAAGACTCTTTTGCAATATCGGTAGCAGTATCAACAGATATGCCAACATCAGCTTCACGTAACGCTACGGCATCGTTAATGCCATCTCCCATATAACCTACAGTGTGTCCGTTTCCTTGTAAAACTCGTATAATGCGAGATTTTTGCATCGGATTTAGTTTAGCAAATACAGTTGTTTCTTCAGCTAATTTTGCTAATGCTTTATCAGGTAAAGAATCGATTTCGTAACCAAGGACAGGCTCACCGATATTTAATCCAACTTCTTTGCAAACTTTTCTTGTCACGATTTCGTTATCGCCAGTTAAAATTTTTACTTGTACACCATGTTTCTGTAATGCTTGAATGGCAGTAGCTGCAGATGGTTTCGGTGGATCTAAAAAGCCGATATATCCAGCGAGAATCATATCATTTTCATCTTGTACCGCGTACTCTGTATCATTTATTGGTCTATCTTTTTTATACGCTACAGCAATAACACGCATACCTTCACTATTTAATGTCTCACCTAGTTGTTTTACATGTGAGCGTATGTCAGCGGTAAGAGAAACAACTTTTCCATCTACTTCAGTGTAGTTACAAATAGATAAAATTTCTTCTACTGCCCCTTTACAAACCATTGTATGTTCACCTGAAATATCTTTCACGATGACAGACATACGCCGGCGAGCAAAATCAAATGGAATTTCATCTAGTTTTTGAAAAATGGATGGATTATACTTCTGGTTTTCTTCCGTATGTTTCATAACGGCTTTATCTATTAAATTTTTCAATCCTGTTTGATAGAAGCTATTTAAATAGGCGAAGTGTAATACACGATTACATGTATTACCGTTAGGATCTAAATGGCGGACAAGTACAACTTTATCTTCTGTTAAAGTACCTGTTTTATCGGTACAAAGAATGTTCATAGCACCTAAGTTTTGAATAGAATTCAGTTGTTTTACAATTACTTTCTGTTTAGACATGTTAACGGCACCTTTTGCTAAATTAGCAGTTACAATCATTGGTAACATTTCAGGTGTGAGACCAACGGCAATTGCGATAGCGAAGAAGAAAGCCTCTTGCCAATCCCCTTTTGTGAATCCGTTAATGAGAAGAACGATAGGCGCCATAATAAGCATGAATGTAATTAAGAGCCAGCTTACTTTGTTTACCCCTTTATCAAAGCTTGTTTCTACTCGTTTGCCGATTACCTTTTTTGCTAAAGAGCCGAAATACGTATCGGTACTTGTGGAGATGACAACAGCTTTTGCGCTACCACTTACAATATTTGTACCCATAAAACAAAGGTTTTCCATATCGAGTGGATTGTAATTTTTTTTCATGTTTTTCGGTAAGATATGTTTATTTTCTGTATGGTAGCAGTTTTCATACTTTTCCACAGGAAGTGCTTCCCCAGTTAAAGAGGACTGATTCACAAATAAATCTTTTGCTGACAAAATACGCACATCAGCTGGAACGATATCACCGGCTGAAAGTGAAATAATATCGCCAGGTACAAGTTCCTCAATTGGAATTTCCGTTGTATTATTTTGGTTCAAATTCATTACGTTTTTTGTTTCGTGTACAAATCCATCTATTCTAAAGACGCTCGCCGTTGTTCGAACCATGGCTTTTAACTGATCCGCAGCTTTTTGAGAACGAAATTCTTGTAAAAAACGAATCGTTGCACTTAGCATTACCATTACAGATACGACAAGGGTTCCTTGTATGTCATTTGTGAAAAAAGAGAGTGCGCCGAGAGCTAATAAAACAAAAATAAATGGATTTTTAAATGCCAGTAGAAATTGAATGTACCATGGTGATGTTTTATTATGAGCGATTTCATTCGGGCCATATAAAGTAAGTCTACGAGCCGCTTCTTGTTTAGAGAGTCCATTTTGTGTTGTTTCTAAAAGTTGTAACGCCTTGTTTGCATCTTGTGTTGCGACTTCCACCAATAATTCGTTATTTGTTTTCATACGATCTTGATTGTAAGAATGTTTTGTTTCTTGTCTTTGTAAATTTAACATCGGTAGTTCCTCCTTTTTCATGAAGGAGGAAACAATCTGTTACTCGACTATTTAAAATTAGGAGGAACAGCTTCTTTCCTACCTACATGATGAAATATTAACGTAAAACATATGGGTATCTGGGCCGAATCATCAATTGCCAACTGTTCCTCACCTCCGTACAATTTAGTAGTTTCTGAATATGCTATGTTTGTTTCATAGTAAGGTGCATATATAAAAAGACCTTTACTCAAAACGAGTAAAGGTCTAAATTCGCAGTTAAAAGAGTCCACAACAAAGACTGTTAGTAAACATAGATAAAAACAGTTTTTGTGTATGACAAAAATACATGCACCTCTCCCTCGTTGAGTTTTAGCACTGTATAGCATAGGTACTGAAACCAGCTACGTTAAGAAAGGCCTTCATTCCGACCTTTCCTGTTGACCCATTGGCGTCTCTCGACATTTTTGGGCAGCAGCGTTTCTCTATACAGGAGCCTCACCTAACAGAGACCATATTCAATTACAATTTGAATGTTAGCACTGTAAATTTATAGTGTCAATATCTTTTTTTGAAAAATCAAATAGGTTTATGATGGCTATATAGTAGGAAATAAGCGGAGTTTTTTTGAAAGATGTTTGGAAAATAAATACTGTAATGAATATAAATAAAAAGCACTGATTACAGTGCTTTTTATTATAGATTATGAGATTGTAGCATTTTCAAAAATAACAATTTCTGAACTGTTTGTTGTTGAAATACGTTGTGCATAATATGTTAAAGCTGAAGAAATATATGTCGGTAACGAATCATTTGTATGTGTTGTTGTATATTCATGGATTAATTCTTTCAAAGTCGTCCATTCTAATTGTGCTGGGTGATCAGACACGAAAGAACTTACCCAGCGATCAAATGAAGATGAAAAATCAGTTTGTAAACGAAATGCTTCTTTCATAATAAAACGCTCCCTTAAAATGTAGTATAATCATTTTAACACAAAACACGAACGAATACTAAGTTTTTTGAGTATAATGTTCGTGTTATATAGTTGTCTAGATGATTGGTTATGTAAATTCGATTTGCCATTTGAAATAACATTCCGTAAGATGAAAGGTAGATTATATAAAGAGCTGGAGGAAAGAAAGTGGAATTTGTATTTTTAGGAACTGGTGCAGGTGTTCCTTCGAAAGGAAGGAACGTTTCGGCAATTGCCTTGCAATTGTTAGAAGAACGAGGACAGACTTGGTTATTTGATTGTGGCGAGGCGACGCAACATCAAATATTACATACATCAGTACGCCCACGCCGCATTGAAAAAATATTTATTACGCATTTACATGGTGATCATATTTTTGGCTTGCCTGGTTTATTAGGAAGCCGTTCATTTCAAGGAGGGACTACACCTTTAACAGTGTATGGACCAAAAGGAATTAAACAATTTATTGAAGTGGCATTATCAGTAAGTACGACACATGTAAAATATCCACTTGAAATTGTTGAGATAACAGAAGAAGGTACTGTATTTGAAGATAATGAATTTCACGTGGAAACGAAAAGATTGTCACATGGCATTGAATGTTTTGGGTATCGTATCGTAGAGAAAGATATACAAGGCGCCCTTTTAGTCGATAAATTGCTGGAGATGGGTGTGAAACCTGGCCCGCTCTTTAAACGTTTAAAAGATGGAGAAGTAGTTGAATTAGAAGATGGTACGATACTAAATGGAAAAGACTTTATTGGTCCACCTCAAAAGGGAAGAATTATTACCATTTTAGGTGATACAAGGTATTGTGAAGCGAGTAGAGAGCTGGCACAAGACGCTGACGTACTTGTTCATGAGGCAACTTTTGCGGCAGAAGATGAACTACAAGCGTATGATTATTTTCATTCTACATCTAAGCAAGCTGCGAGTATTGCACTTCAGGCAAATGCAAAACGATTAATATTGACTCATATTAGTTCTCGTTATCAAGGAGATACATATAAGGAATTATGGAAAGAGGCAAGAGAGCTATTTTCTAATACAGAAATAGCTACGGATTTGAAATCATTTCCAGTAGATAGGTAATAATGGTGTGAAAAAATGGTGACGAAAAGGTTGCCATTTTTTTATTTCTAAAAAAATTTAAAATAAATCTGTTATCATTTTATACTTATATTGGATGAAACAGAAAATTTTTATGATGTGAAGATATAGGATAAAAATGCATAGTACCGATTGTTTAGAAAAACTGTTATATAAGTCAGACGACATACGAGTGATACAAATAGCGAAAATGGATTGTTATTCAGAACTTTTAAAATTCATTAAAAGTAAGCGTTTTATTAAAAACAAGCTATAATGAAGGCAGATTATAATTTATTGTAAGCCACATGCGTTTTAGCTATTTGTCGTAACAAGTGGAGTTGACTAAATCGTGAGAGGGCAACATGGGAATTATAAATAAGAAGGATATTACTATTATTTGTACTAAGTCTTTTTCACCTTTTAGCTTTTAAGCACTAAAAGGTATGAAAGCAATGGGAGTTTCACTTGTTTATGCTATCCTTGTAAGTGGTTCTGTGTTAAACTTTGGATTGCTACCAGACCTTATTGTGGATTAGCTTATATTATTTTTAAATGAAGGCAATGCTAAGTTTCTTATTTATTATGGTAACTAGTATTATTTCAGGATATATTGTTTCACTGTTATTCAAAAATGATCCAATTCGTATAGCGGAACAAATTCGTAGTACAACTGGAAAAGCAACCGATTTGGTAGCTTAATAGAATAGGAAAAAATTTTTTCATAGAGGTTTAGGGGGAGTTATGATGAAGTATCGCTCAGTATTTGATATTATTGGTCCAGTTATGATTGGTCCATCAAGTTCACATACAGCAGGCGCAGCAAGAATGGGACAAGTTGCTCGCCAGCTGTTTCGTCATGAACCAGAAAGAGTAAGCATTTCATTATATGGATCATTTGCAAAAACGTATCGTGGGCATGGTACAGATGTAGCACTGATCGGTGGAATATTAGGGTTTGAAACAGATGACTTACGTATTCCAGAGGCGCTAGACATAGCAAAAGAGCGCAAAATCGAAGTAGAATTCATTGAAGAAGATGCAAATGCACCTCACCCAAATACAGCGAGAATTCGTTTGTATAAAGGTGAAGAAGAAATTGAAGTTGTTGCTTGCTCAATTGGTGGCGGTAAAATTGAAGTTGTAGAATTAAACGGATTTGATCTTCAATTAACAGGCACGAGTCCAGCACTACTTATTGTAAATAACGATCGCTTCGGTGCTATTGCAGCAGTAGCTTCAATCCTTGCGAAACATGAAATTAACATTAGTACAATGAGTGTTTCTCGTAAAGAAAAAGGAAGAAGAGCGCTTATGGTCATCGAAACAGATGAATTATTAGCAAATGAAGTGATTGAAGAAATAAACGCACAACAAAATATTTGTCAAGTAACTATTATGGAATAATTGCAGGGGGGACACACCATGTTTCGGAACGCAGCGGAACTAGTGGCGCAAGCTAAAGAACAAAATGTAAAAATCGCAGAAATTATGATTCAATGTGAAATGGAAACAAGAAGTATTTCACGTGAAGAAGTAATTGCTGGTATGGAAAAGAACTTAGTCGTAATGGAGCAAGCAGTAGAACGTGGTATTCGCGGAGTGAAATCACCAACTGGTTTAACTGGCGGAGATGCTGTAAAAGTTCAGACGTATATGAATAGCGGAAAAGGCTTATCTGGAGATACGATTTTGGACGCGGTGAGTAAAGCTGTTGCAACAAATGAAGTAAACGCAGCGATGGGAATTATTTGTGCAACACCAACAGCAGGGTCTGCTGGAACAGTGCCAGGTGTACTGTTTGCACTGCAAGAAAAATTACAACCGACGCGCGAAGAGATGATTGAATTTTTATTTACAGCAGGAGCTTTCGGTATGGTTGTTGCGAATAATGCTTGTATTTCCGGCGCGGCAGGAGGTTGCCAAGCTGAAGTAGGTTCAGCAAGTGGAATGGCAGCAGCAGCAGCAGTTGAGATGGCTGGTGGAACACAAGACCAAGCAGCTACAGCGATGGCAATTTCATTAAAGAATATGCTTGGTTTAGTATGTGATCCTGTTGCAGGGCTTGTAGAAGTACCTTGTGTAAAACGTAATGCAGCAGGAGCTGCGAATGCGATGATTTCAGCTGATTTAGCATTAGCTGGTGTAACGAGTACAATCCCATGTGATGAAGTAATTGAGGCAATGTTTAGAATCGGACAAACGATGCCAGTAGCACTTCGTGAAACAGCTGAAGGTGGACTTGCAGCAACACCAACTGGTCGCCGTCTGCAAGAAGAGATTTTTGGGAAGACTAATAACTAAACAATATATGTTTATAAAAAAAATGGAGCTCAAATAAGATTGAGCTCCATTTTTTATTTTTCTTTTGTTAGTTGTTCTAATGTTTTCCCAAGATTATGTGATCGTTGTGTAGCCTGTGTAATACAAGAAATAAGTGCTTGTTGAAATTTATGTTCTTGTAATACTTCAATGCCTGCTTCGGTCGTTCCGCCAGGAGAAGTGATTTCCTTTCGCAAAACAGAAGGGTGTTTTTCACTTGCTTTTAGCATTTCAGCAGCACCAATCATCGTCTGAAGAATAAGTGACTTTGCAACATCTTCTTTTAAACCAATTGTTTTTGCAGCTTCTTCCATCGCTTCCACTACGTAATAAATATAAGCAGGTCCACTTCCAGATAATGCAGTGACAGCATGCATATCTTCTTCCTCTACAACAGAGACAAGACCAATCGTTTCAAATAAAGCTATGGCAGTCTGAATATGTTCCGCTGTTGCATGTTTTGAAGGTGAGATAGCAGTAGCTGATTTTAAAATAGCTGCAGATGTATTTGGCATCGCACGAATAATCGGAACATCTTTTTGAAGTAGGTTTCTAATTGAGTGAGTAGAAACACCTGCTAATAACGAAATAATAAGCAGGTTATTATGTATATCTTCTTTAAAAGGAGTAAGCGCTTCTGCAACATCCTTCGGCTTCATTGCAAGAAAAAGAATAGTTGTATCAGTAAGTAGCTCTTTTTTATTATGCGTACCTTTGACGCCATATTTTTTATGTAGCTCCTGCAACCTTGTCTCGTTAGAACGATTACTTACAGTAATTTGTTCGCCTTTCACAACATTTGCATGTAACAAGCCACCAATAATAGCTTCAGCAATAGAGCCTGCACCGAGAAAGGAAATGTTTTGAATAGACATGATGTTCCTCCTTTAAATTTGGTTAGAAATTCTTATAAATGTACATACATTCGTTTTTTTATAGGAAACACCTCTTTTTATCTGAAAATAATGACAAATATATATAGAAGTTGTAAACTGAAGAAGTATTCATTTTTGAACCGGAAAGAGACAGGGGGGCTAAGCATGACGGCGATTCACCGAATGGAGATTCCTGTACCATTTGCAGTTGAAACTGTGAATGTGTTTTTAGTTGAGGGGGAGACATTAACATTAATTGATACAGGGACGAAGACAGAAGGGGCAAGAAGTGCGTTAGAAAGTCAATTAGGTGCATTAGGATATACAATAGAAGATATTGAAACAGTAGTCATTACGCACCATCATGCAGATCATTGTGGGCTTTTAAATATATTTTCTGAGAAGACGAACATTATTGGACACCCTTGGAATGAGCCTTGGATCACACAAAATCCAGAATTTCTAAAGCGCTATCATGAGTTTTTTAGAGAGACAGCTTTGCAATTTGGTGTTCCAGCAGCATTTTTGAAAGACGAGGCGTTATTGACGACAAAGACACTGAAGTATTCTTGTAATAGATCGTTAACGCATACTGTGAGAGAGGGAGATCGTATTGATTCTTTACCTGGGTTTACAGTTATTGAAACACCAGGTCATGCTTCCACTCATATTTCATTATATAGAGAATCTGATGGAATATTAATTGGCGGGGATGCTCTCATTAGTCATATTTCTTCGAATCCCATATTAGAACCACCATATGAAGGACAAACAGAAAGGGCACGCCCGTTATTACAATATAATCAAACGTTAAAGCGTTTAAGTGAAATGAATATTTCACGCATTTTATCAGGACATGGAGAAGATGTTCTAAATGTGAAACAACTTATTGAAACGAGATTACAAAAGCAAGAAACACGTGCATTTAAAGTGCTTGAGTTATTAAAGGAAAAACCAATGACAGCATTTGAAGTATGTGTAAAACTATTTCCGGTACTATATAAGGAACAATTGCCACTTACTATTTCAGAAACTGTTGGACAATTAGACTTTTTAGCATATAATCAACAAGTGATGATTGATGAATCTTCACAACAATTGATTTATTATGCAAAGTAGGTGACAGCAATGACGGGACGTTTACAAAATAAAGTAATCGTCATTACAGGTGCTTCTAGTGGAATTGGAGAGCAAGTTGCAATGCAAGTTGCAGAGCTGGGGGCGACTCCAGTATTAATGGCTAGAACAGAAGAAAAATTAAAAGCGTTAGCAGAGAAAATTAAAGAAACTTATAATACGCCTTGCTATTACTATGTATTAGATGTAAGTGAAGAGACGGAAGTACAATCTGTTTTTTCAAAGGTATTACAAGAAGTAGGACGTATTGATATATTAGTAAACAATGCGGGATTTGGTATTTTTAAAACGTTTGAAGAGGCGTCAATGGATGAAGTGAAAGATATGTTCCAAGTAAATGTATTTGGATTAGTAGCTTGTACGAAAGCGGTACTACCTTATATGGTGAAAAGAAACAAAGGGCATATTATTAATATTGCTTCACTTGCTGGGAAAATTGCAACTCCGAAATCGAGTGCGTATGCTGCCACGAAACATGCAGTATTAGGATTTACGAATAGTTTACGCATGGAGTTATCTAGTACAAATCTTTTCGTAACAGCGATTAATCCAGGTCCGATAGATACGAACTTTTTTGAAATAGCTGATCAATCCGGTACATATGTGAAAAATATGGGACGATATATGTTAAAACCAACATATGTTGCAGAGCAAATCGTAAAATCGATGCAAACAAAAAAGCGTGAAGTAAACTTACCGAAGTGGATGGGCATGGGTCCAAAACTTTATGCTCTATTCCCAGGTTTATTTGAGCGTGTTGCAGGCAAATCATTAAGTAAAAAATAGGAGATTTCCATATGGAAATCTCCTATTTTTTTATTTTCCAGTCACATAATCGTAAACGATATCCTCAACTGCCTCGTATACATCAACTTTAGTATTTGAATGAATTATCGTTTGAATATGTTTAATTAGCATTTCCTGATCCTCATTTGACATAGGATTACATTGATATTGTTGAAAACTTTTTATAATCATCTTCTCAATGAATTTCTCATTCATGTTTTTCCCCGCCTGTATGTACGTATGTATTGTTTTATTGTACTTGAAGTGAAATGAAAAAACTACTATACAATATTTATGTATAAAAATTCGGTTGTGTATATTGTTTTTCTAGTAAAATTAAGTTTTTAAAGTTTTTAAAATTTATAAATATTTAATTGACTCTATAAATATACAATATTATAATCATACTTAATTTAAAGAATTGATATGAGGAGGAGCATATGAAAGTCGCGATTATTGGAGCAACTGGGTATGGAGGTATTGAGTTAATTCGGTTATTAGAGCAACATCCATATTTTTCGATAGCATCTCTTCATTCTTTTTCGCAAGTTGGCGAGTGTATAACAAATGTATATCCGCATTTTCAAAATGTTCTTGTTCATACGTTACAAGAAATTGATGCGGAAGAAATAGTGAAAGAAGCAGAAATTGTATTTTTGGCAACCCCAGCAGGAGTATCAGCAGAGCTAACTCCCAAATTATTAGCAGTAGGTTTAAAAGTAATTGACCTATCTGGAGACTTTCGTATGAAAGATCCTTTCATATATGAACAGTGGTATAAAAGGACAGCTGCAAAAGAAGCAGTTCTTAGTAAAGCTGTATATGGGTTAAGTGAATGGAAAAGGTCCGAGATTCAAAATGCAAATTTAATTGCAAACCCAGGATGCTTTGCTACAGCTGCATTATTAGCGATATTGCCGTTAGTAAGTAGCGGCATAATTGAAGAAGATTCCATTATTATTGATGCGAAATCAGGAGTATCTGGAGCAGGTAAAACGCCAACAACGATGACTCACTTTCCTGAGTTATACGATAATTTACGTATTTATAAAGTAAATGAGCATCAACACGTTCCTGAGATTGAACAAATGCTTGCAGAGTGGAATAGGGAAACGAAGCCAATCACATTTAGTACACATTTAATACCGATATCACGAGGAATTATGATTACACTTTATGCGAAAGTAAAACGAGAAATGGAAAGAGAACAGCTTCAAAAGTTATATGAAGGAACGTATGAACAATCGCCTTTCATTCGAATTCGCATACAAGGAGAGTTTCCAAGTCCGAAAGAAGTGAGGGGCTCAAATTATTGTGATATTGGTATAGCTTACGATGAAAGAACAGGAAGAGTGACAGTCGTTTCAGTTATAGACAATATGATGAAAGGTGCGGCTGGGCAAGCGGTTCAAAATGCAAATATAGTAGCGGGACTAGAAGAAACAACAGGCTTACAGCATATGCCGCTTTATCTATAAGGGGGACATGATGATTAAAGTAGAGTCTATTACAAAATTAGAACATGGTTCCATTGTAACGCCAAAAGGATTTTCAGCAATCGGTACTGCAAATGGTTTGAAAAAAGAAAAAAAGGATTTAGGTGTAATCATTTGTGAAGTACCAGCATCATGTGCCGCCGTTTATACAACGAATCAAATACAAGCAGCCCCGTTGCAAGTAACGAAAGAAAGTGTAGCGGCTGAAGGGAAATTACAAGCTATTATCGTCAATAGCGGAAATGCAAATGCTTGTACAGGAATGAAAGGCTTACAAGATGCTTACGAGATGCGTGCATTAGGGGCAGCACATTTTGGAGTAAAAGAACATTACGTTGCAGTAGCTTCAACAGGTGTAATTGGTGTTCAGCTGCCGATGGATATCATTCGAAAGGGAGTTGTAACTCTTATCCCGACGAAGGAAGTAAGTGAAGCTCATTCTTTTTCTGAAGCGATTTTAACGACGGATCTTATAACGAAAGAAACGTGCTATGAGATGATTATTGATGGGAAAAAAGTGACGATTGCTGGTGTTGCGAAAGGTTCAGGGATGATTCATCCAAATATGGCAACGATGCTAAGTTTTATTACGACAGATGCTCATATAGAGCATGACGTATTGCAAACAGCATTATCACAAATAACGAATCATACATTTAATCAAATTACGGTGGATGGAGATACTTCTACGAATGATATGGTCATCGTTATGGCAAGTGGATTATCAGAAACGAAACCAATCAATACGGAACATGCAGATTGGGAAACTTTCGTATTTGCTTTACAGAAGGTATGTGAAGATTTAGCGAAAAAAATCGCACAAGATGGCGAGGGCGCTACGAAGTTAATAGAAGTAAATGTGCTAGGAGCCCGAACGAATGAAGAGGCAAAGAAAATTGCAAAGCAAATAGTCGGTTCGAGTCTTGTGAAAACAGCAATACATGGTGAAGACCCAAATTGGGGCCGAATTATTAGCAGTATGGGACAAAGTGGAGTAGCGATTCATCCAAATACAATTGATATTACTCTTCAATCTATCGCTGTGTTAAAAAATAGTGAACCTCAAATGTTTTCTGAAGAGGAAATGAAAAAGAAATTAAAAGAACATGAAATTATGATTGATGTGTATTTACATTTAGGAGAAGAGTACGGATCAGCTTGGGGCTGTGACTTAAGCTATGAATATGTGAAAATAAACGCTTGTTATCGTACATAAGGAGAGGGAAGATGAGCGATTATATTGTAGTGAAATGCGGCGGTAGTATGTTGGATCAATTAAATGATGTGTTTTTTGATTGTATAAAGAAATTGCAACAGAAGTATAAAGTAGTGATTGTCCATGGTGGCGGCCCAGAAATTGATGCGCAATTAAAAGATTGTAACATCAAAATAGAAAAAAGAGATGGGTTACGAGTAACACCAAAAGAAGTTATGGATATTGTTCAAATGGTGCTATGCGGAAGTACGAATAAAAAATTTGTAATGAAGTTGCAAAGGCATAATTTACTTGCGGTAGGTTGTTCAGGGTGTGACGGCAATTTACTTCAAGTTCAACCTGTCAGCGAAGAGATAGGATATGTGGGAGAAGTAAGTTATGTCGAAACAGCCTTACTAAAAGGATTGATAAAGTTGAATTATATTCCTGTTATTGCTCCGGTCGGGATACATGATAATGAGATTTATAACATAAATGCGGATACAGTTGCAGCTGGAATTGCGGCCGCATTATCCGCAAAAGAACTCATTTTTATTACAGATGTAGATGGGATATTACATGAAGGGAAATTAGTAAAGAAAACGGATGAATCGGAAATTATTACTTTAATAGAAACAGGAGTTATTACAGGCGGGATGATCCCGAAAGTACAGGCGGCACTAACGTCATTAAAAATGGGAGTGCAAAAGATAAGTATTGTGAACGGTACAAAAGATTTTACTAAAGTTACGGGCGAGTGTATCGGAACGACGGTAACGAAAGGAGTAAGTATCGTATGATAAGTCATCTTTTTCAAACGTATGGGAGAAGAAATATTGAGCTTGTAAAGGGAAGTGGAACGGAAGTTATTGATGAAAATGGTAAGCAATATTTAGATTTCACATCAGGAATTGGCGTATGTAATTTAGGACATTGTCATCCTACGGTTATGAAAGCTGTCCAAGAGCAACTTCATGATATATGGCATATATCTAACCTGTTTATAAACAGCTTACAAGAAGAAGTAGCGTCATTATTAACAGAAAATACAGCGTTAGATTCTGTTTTTTTCTGTAATAGCGGGGCAGAGGCGAATGAAGCTGCTTTGAAGCTAGCTCGTAAGCATACTGGAAAATCTCTCATCATAACATGTCAGCAGTCTTTTCACGGTAGAACATTCGGAACGATGAGTGCGACGGGGCAAAATAAAGTGAAAGAAGGATTTGGTCCGCTCCTTCCGTCTTTTTTACATACCCCGTTTAACGATATAAAGGCGTTAGAGGAAGTAATGAATGAAGAAGTAGCGGCGGTAATGGTAGAAGTTGTTCAAGGAGAGGGAGGAGTCATTCCTGCTGATTTATCTTTTTTGAAAGAGATTGAAACATTATGTAATAAGTTCGGTTCCTTATTTATTATAGACGAAGTACAAACAGGGATTGGAAGAACAGGGACATTATTTGCTTACGAACAAATGGGAATATCTCCTCATATCGTTACTACCGCTAAGGCGCTTGGAAATGGCATTCCCGTTGGAGCGATGATTGGCCGGAAGGAACTTGGAACATCGTTTACTGCAGGATCACACGGTTCAACATTTGGTGGGAATTATATTGCAATGGCTGCGGCGAAAGAAGTATTGCAAATAACTAAGAAACCATCGTTTTTAAAAGAAGTAAAGGAAAAGGGCGAGTACGTATTACAGAAGTTGCAAGAGGAATTACGACATGTCGAATGTATTCAAAATATACGTGGTAAGGGGCTTATGATTGGAATTCAGTGTACGCATGGGGTTTCAAGTTTTATAGAACAACTAGAGAAAGAAGGGCTTCTTGTATTACAAGCAGGACCTACTGTTATAAGACTATTACCACCACTTATTGTGACGAATGAAGAGTTAGAACAGGCAGTATATATGATAAAAAAAGTGGTTTGTACAAAAAACGTATCAATCATATAAGGGGGAAGTTTCATGTCAACTGTACAAGTACCGAAATTAAATACGAAAGACCTTTTAACTTTAGAAGAATTGACGCAAGAAGAAATCATTTCATTAATTGAGTTCGCTATCTATTTAAAAAAGAATAAGCAGGAGCCTTTATTACAGGGCAAAATATTAGGGCTTATCTTTGATAAACATTCAACTCGTACTCGCGTATCTTTTGAAGCAGGAATGGTACAGCTCGGAGGACATGGCATGTTTTTAAGTGGGAAAGAGATGCAAATTGGAAGAGGGGAGAGCGTTTCAGATACTGCGAAAGTATTATCTCATTATATTGACGGGATCATGATACGTACATTCTCACATGCCGATGTAGAAGAGCTTGCAAAAGAATCGAGCATACCTGTAATTAACGGTTTAACGGACGATCATCATCCTTGTCAAGCATTAGCAGACTTAATGACGATATATGAAGAAAAAAATACATTTGAAGGAATAAAATTGGCTTACGTAGGTGACGGAAATAATGTATGTCATTCATTGTTGTTAGCGAGTGCGAAAGTCGGCATGCATATGACTGTTGCAACGCCTGTAGGGTATGAACCGAATGAGGAAATTGTAAAAAAAGCATTAGCGATTGCTGAAGCAACAGGAGCGGAAATTGAAATTTTGCATAACCCTGAACTAGCGGTGAGTGAAGCAGATTTCATTTATGCTGACGTTTGGATGAGCATGGGGCAAGAGGGTGAAGAAGAGAAATATACTTTATTTCAACCATACCAAATCAATAACGAACTTGTTAAGCATGCGAAACAAACATATCGTTTCTTACACTGTTTACCTGCCCATCGTGAAGAGGAAGTGACAGGAGAAATTATAGACGGACCACAGTCTATCGTTTTTGAGCAGGCTGGTAATCGATTGCACGCGCAAAAAGCATTATTAGTAAGTTTATTTAAAAGTGTAGAAGAGCTTTCTTAAATAATGTACACCCCACTTGTTAGATACGAATAACAAGTGGGGTGTTTTTTATGGTTAAATTCTTTTTAGAAGAGAAAGTAAATACAATAAAAAGACATTACTTTGAGTATATACTGAATGTACTTAATTATATGGATAGAGGTGGGAAATCTATTAGAGAAACAGCTATTAAATCTTTTGTATAACCTTTTGTGCCTAGTTTACCAGGAAGGCCCTTTACTTCACATACACATAGGCTTCATTTGCTGTTAAGCAGGCTTTATGTTGTATAAAGATTTTTGGGTGTTCTGAAATTTCTGCATTTACATTTTTTTCTTTTTATCTCATAATTTTAATTGGGAGAGGGAGGAAAAAAATGGTTCAAATTAAAGTCACACCTGAAATGCTAGAAGAAGTTGCGAATCGTGCAAGCAATACCCGAATCGCATTAGAATCTATACATAATAATTTATGTAATGAAATAGATCAATTGTGTTTTCAGTGGATTGGTGCCTCTAATCAACAGTTCATTCAAATGTTCAATGATGCGAGACCAAAAGCTTTTACATCTATTCATTCACTTGTAAAAGTAGAAGAAGATTTGAAACGAATTGCTGAAAAATTCCGCAATACAGATAATCAAGATGTTACAATGGAACAAGGGGCGATGTGTGGACCACTATCATCAGAAAAAGAGGATTTTGATGGTGAAAAACTTGCTAGGGATATAGTAGGTGAAATAAGTGGTGAGTATGATATTCGTCGTGCTTGGGATGGGATTGATCCATCTACTGGCGAAAAACTATCTACTTTGGATAGAGTATTTGCTGGAGGAATGGCAGTAGCAGGGATTACACCCTTTGGAAAGATAGCTAAAGTAGGTAAAGGAGTTAAAATGACTGCTAAGGCTGCTGAGGCTGTGAATAAAGCTAAAAAAGTACCTGTGGAGAAAGTCAATGGAGTTAAGGATACTGTAAAAGCTACAGAGGATAGTATCGCTACTAAAAAACCATATAGTAAAAGCAGGCCTAGTTATGGAAAAGGTCAGGTTGAAGAAGTGTGGGAAAATGCGAAAGATTCTATCGATGGGAAAGTTTATGATCCATCAGGTGTAGAAATAATTTGGGATAAATCTAAATCAAGAAGTGGTCAATGGGATATGGGGCATATACCAGGAGAGAAATATTCTGATATGCATGAATTGTATATGAACGAGATTATTACAAAAGAAGAGTTCTTAAAGTGGTATAGAAACCCTGAAAACTATCGACCGGAATTGCCAAGTACTAACCGAAGTCATAAGTATGAATGAGAGGGTGATAGTATAAATGGATATTAATAAAGCTGATTATGGGACTATTATAAAATTCGGGAATCTTAAATTATTTTTAGAGAAGCTAAAAGTTGAGGAAAACTGTATTGAAGAGATTGTAGATTCAATTGATAAAAATGGTATTAGTTTACTTGAAAAATCATTAATTAGTAGAAAGTTTGATATAGCAAACTTTCTATTGGATAATGGTGCAAAGGTTAATATAATTTCTAATGATGAATGTAATGAGTTGCACTATTTAGCAGCAAATATTAATTGTCCAGGTGCGGTTGAAGTAGCTTGTAGGTTGGTTGATATGGGGGTAGATTTGAATTTAAAAGATAAAAAATTTGGTAATTCTGCAATATGGTCTTTATGTCAAGAATTATTAAAAAAAAGAACAAAGGAAGGAAATGATTTAATTGTAAAATGTTTAGGAAAACGACCGAATATTAATGATGAAAATAAATATGGATATTCATTAAGGTATTTAATTGAAGAACGTGGAACAGATGATATGAAAAAAGTTTTGGAGATGATTGTTTGAAAAAGAGTAGTGGATTAGGTGGTAGCGTTGTATCTAAGAATATTTTACAAAATAAAGGGAATGTGAAATGGTGTATTAAAGAACAACCAGTTAATGCTATCGATAATGGATGGAGATTTTTGTCAGAAATAGATACAGATGAATATCTTGCTGATGCATCAAATATGTCAGTTTGTGATTGGGGAACTATTATTGAAATAGAACCAGCGGTAATGAATATTTTTAATATGCCAATTGGCACAGATATTACTTTACTAAATGAAAATAATAAAAAGTATTTTGTTTATACTGATTCGGGAGAAAAAGTAGATTTTTAAGAAGGTATTTTAGTGATTAATACAGTAATATATCTACTAGCATAAAACTTTATGCATATAAGTATATATTTTAAGAAAATAAAAGAATGGATAATCTATACTATGGAATTGGGTAAAATTCTATTGAAACCTTGATTGGCTATATGTCTTTCAAGGTTTTTTAGTAATCTAAAAAGTGTCACATAAAAATTTATGATTTTAAATTAATATTCCAAATATAACGATGCATTGGGAAATATGTCTTTCAAGGTGCTGCATAAGAATTACCTCCCCCCATTAGTCGATAGTTGATATATTATTAAAAAACTCTAAACTTATTAAGTAAGAGAGGATAACGAATTAAATGATTAAGCCTTTATATGCAGAAAATATTATAGTGGGTGTAGAATATAAAAATAAGTTCAATTGGTATGTAACTGAACCGGATTTATGGTATTTAGATTATGATCAAGCTGGGTACGCTCCTAGTGAATATCCAGAAGCAAGAAAAGGCATTCGTATTTTAAATGAGACTATAATAGCTAATTTTTTAGAAAGAATAGAAAAATATGAAAGATTTACAGAAGATATTAGGTTAGAATTTTTAAGGGAACTAAGAACTAATAGAGAAGAAGTCTATTATGATTAAAACCCATGTTTTTTGATAGATTTTGATCGTTTAATTTTTTATTCTAATTATCCGGAATTAATATCTTTTGAAGAATATATTCCGAATAAATGGGAAGGTTATTTCCGGCGATTTGATGAACAGGTACTCTATGAGTATAGATACTGGGAAGGTAAGAATAAAAGCCATTTAGTACGAGAGGATTAAGTTATGTAAGAAAATAAATGAACTAAGATAAAAGAAACATTTTAAAATGAAGAAACTGGTGGGAGACATCATGAAATGTATATGGTCTATCAAGGTAAAATCAAAGGAGTATTTAAATTTTAGCTCATAATAGTTTGGGTGCTCGAAGAATATATATAAAAGATGGTTTATATACTGCTGAGATAAGAGAAGGTTTACGAGGAGTTATAAAAAGAAACAAAGAGCTTTATCCACATTTATTTGATAAATAAAACATGGAAAGGACGATTATCTTTGGATATAAAGAGTCATTTAAAAAAATTATACGATAATCGTTTATTAGAAAGGGAGAATGAGATACGAGATTTTAATGAGTCATTAATGGAAGTAATAGCGTATAACGACGTCTCTGTTATTACAGAGTTATGTTTAGTTCTGGATGATGAGACTGAGCAATTTGAGATTATGTTTGGTGTGATTCATGGAATAGAGAGCTTATATAAAAATAACATAGAAGAAGGACTTGTATGTATTGCTAAAGCTTTTCCAAAGATGATTAGCTCAGCCCAAGAATGGGTAGAAACTTTACATTATAGAATTCTTAATCATCCTCAAGTAAGATTAGCATATGGAAAAGTACTTTCGGGATTTGATCCATCAATTACGGTTAGTATTAAAGAATTATTGATTGATATAAAAAATGAAGACCCTGATATGTTTAGTGAATCTGTTAATGAGGTAATTAAGAGCATCTAATGTTTAAAGTTGAAAGGACATATAAGTATATAAGGCCAAGCTAACAGAAAAGAATTTATTATTGGAGTGGAAAGAATAAGAATAAGAATAAGAATAAGAATAAGCTATTAAAAAGTACATACTCCATGATGGTTGTACCATTATGGAGTACTTTGTGCAATGATAGAATAGAAAAACGAAGTACGTGCTTAGGCGAGATGACATTTTACTGGATGATGAATATAAACAAATGGAATGGATATAAAACTAATGAACTCGTACAAAATCGTAAGTTTTAACGTAGTAGTTGTCATGACATATAAAGGCTGTCAAACTGTTACTACAAAACTTGAAAATCTATACTATTTAAAAACAGATGAACTTAAAGCACTGGGTTGTCGATTAAAGACAACAAGTGCTTTTTATTTTAAGATTAAAACATAGGGTACGGGTGAAGCTGGTGCTTTATCACCAACAGGAAGGGGATCAACTAAAGGTAAATTAAGACAAGAAGCTTCACGTGCGGCAAGACTAGAAGGCAAGCGAGCTGCTGATAATGGAGAAGCATACAAGGGACATGTTGGTCATGTTCCTGATACAACTTGGATGGGGAAACCGGATCCTCATAGTTGGTTAGACCTTGACCCAAAAGTTAATATGAGCATAGGTGGACAGGCTAATAAATATCCAATTGGTTATAAACCTACAAAATTTAAGTTTGTAGAGGAGGAGTAGACGATGAATAATTGGAAAGATAAGATAGCTACAATGATTTTAGTGAAGCAGGAGCTAATGAAACAAGATATAGAAAAAATATGGCCACACCATTTTCCGGAGGTGGGAGCAAATGAAAAATCTATTCGCATTATTGAACAAGAATTGGGATATAAACTTGATTTAATGTATCGAGAATTTCTTCAATATGCCAATGGATGGGCAGGTTTTTATCAAACGGTGGATTTATTTGGTACGGAGCAATTAAAGGAATCCTCTATAATGGATTATGCTCAGGTACTATTAGAAGCTATAGATGATGTTGTTTTAGAAGAAAGCGGTGTTTTAAGACAGGAGCTATTACCAATAGCAGTTTCGGAATTTGATAGGGATTTATTTGTTTTATGTTTACCTAATTCTTCTAGACCAGGAGAGATAATTTGGTTTGCGGGTGAAGAAATAGATAGATTTGAGAATTTTGACGAGTACTTTTTAGCAATGATCGACTATAATAGAGAAGAGATATTAGCTTTAAAGGAGTAGTTTATGCAATCATGTTTTTTAAGTGTATGTTACTGTACAGCTATAAAAACATAAATACTAATACGGCTAAAGCAAAATATATTTGAAGTGAACAGAAAAGAAAATGAATATTAATCGTCAAGATATACAAGTTTTAAGGTTACGATAAAATCTAGAGCAATTTAAAAACAATATGAACTGAAAGTACTTGATTGTCGGTTAAAGGCAACAAGTGCTTTTTTCGTCTTGATATAAAAATAAATGAAATGGGACAAACATTAGGAGAATAAATAAGAAAAAAGCTGCTCAATTTGAACTGCACCCCAATTGTTAGACACACATAACAATTGGAGGTGCACTTTTTACATTGAAATGTCATATGTATATTTAGTTAACCATTTTGATATCATTTATAATAAGAGAGGAAACTAAATTTGTTTTTCAGAGTGTGTAAGGGCATACTACATATAAAAATATAGTTAAAGAGATGATGAGGGATGAAAACAACTAAGAGAACATATTCGTTTTTTCAGCGGATGTGGAGAATATTAAAGTTTCAATATTATAAGTTGATTCGATCACCAGAAGGAGCAAAGAAAGTATCGTTAGGTTTTGCAATTGGGTTTGGTTTAGAGATGCTGGTCATATATACGGCATCGCTCGTATATGTAATATTTTATCCGATCGTTCGATTAGCAAAGGGATCTTTTCCTGCTGCGGTTATTGGCAATATTATTGGGAAAATATCGTTTTTACCGGTATTTTTATTTCCAGTTGCTTATGCGTTAGGAAAAATGATTTATCCATTTCATGTAAAAAAAATACATCATGAACCATTTACGATATCTGACTTGTTTTCAAGCCATATTTTCACAATGTTAAAGAGCTTATTACAGAGTGAAGTGTATGTATTAATTGGTATGACGATAATAGGAGTTGTGTTTGGGGTAATTTCATATTTCGTTGTGCATTATTTATATGAAAAGAACCGTAAGTTACGTTTGAAGAACAGAAAGAAACGAGTGAGAGAACCACTTGTGCAAATATAAAGAGTGTCACATTCATTTTCTCCTTTGAATATGTTTAAGAAAAAGGAGGAGAGAATGAATGTATTATTATTACGTACCGCAAGTATATCCATATGTAAATTATTATCCGGTAAATGATATGAGGCAGCAATTTGGAGTGTATCAGCAGCAACAATTTCAGCAAATACCACAAATACCACCACAACAATCTACGCAAGAGCAAAAACCATATTTAAAGACATGGCCATATTCAAATGTATACTACGGTAATTATTACGAATCATAAAGCTGCTTCTATTTAGAAGCAGCTTTATGCGTTTGTTTTCAAAATTAAATTTTGAATGGTTTGAAGAGAGTGAATGAGTTTTTCACGTTCTTCCTCAGATAATGTTTGGAAATTTTCTTTTAATTTGTCTAAAATGAATTGTTGATACTGATTTACTAACAATTTCCCTTCAGCTGTTAGGGAAATTAAAATGACCCGTCGATCTTTTTCGCTATAATGACGCTCTATTAGTTCTTCTTGAATCAGTTTGTTTAATAGAGGTGTCATGTTAGGCCTTGAAATCGCTAGCCGCTTGCCGATTTCGGAAACTGCTAATGTGCCATTTTCATGCAGAAGTAACAATACTTGTGTATGTGATGGCGGCATATGTCTTTGAGAAGAAAATTCTCCAGGGAGCATAAATTTGCGATAAAAAAGAGGCACTAGCGAAAGAAGATGATCAACAATACGTTCCCACTCGCGTGATTCCATATAAAGGCCCCCTTCCACTCTCATTGTAACAAAAAAGACATGTTATAAAAATAGAATTGTTTCATGATCGCTTTAATATTTGTAGGATAACACTTGCTTTGTAAACGTATTAGCAATAATCGCGTAGCCATTATCATTTGGGTGTACTTGGTCAAAGAGTAAATCTTTTTTATCATTTGATATTAATTTACGAATTGGTAAAACGATAGATGGTTGATTTGCTTTTGAAATGGAATAAACGGATTCATTCCACCCATCTAAAAACATATCTGCATAACTGGCGATGGAGTCATCGAGTTGTAACGGGTTATAGAGCTCTGAGAGAATGAGTAAAGCGTCCGTGTTTTGATCGCGAACTGTCTTTACAATAGTTTTTATATCCGCTTCAAAATGAGCTTTTTCTTTATTTAACATTTTAATACCGTCTATAACACCGACATCACGATTTAAGCGAAATAAATTATTTCCTCCAATATTAATCGTAATGATATTTGCTGCTCTAATCTTTTGCTTTACATCTTCTGATTGAACTTTTTTAGCGAGACGATCTGTTGTAAGACCGTTTATCCCAAGGTTTTCTACGGTAATTGGTTTATGAATTTGTGCTTCTATTTGTCTAGAAGCTAATTCAGCAAATCCCCCTTGTGTCGATCCATATCCTTTGGCGAGTGAATCACCTAGTACGAGATGATAAAAGGAATCGTTTGTTTGCTTATCGATCCAACTTGGAGTAGATGTTTTTTCTGTTTTTTCTTCGGGTTCATTTTGTTTTGTCTCATCGTTCTTTTCAAAATAAGAATAAGAAATGATTAGAAGGAGGAGACAAACAATTGTTAAGATGACTTTTTTCATAAATTCATCCTCCTTGTAATTGGTAATTGTATCATATTCAGCAGTATTAACAATGTAAGGGCATATTATATGTTTATGAAAAGTTTACAATAACTTTACAGAAAATTTGTAGAAGTATGTCAAAAAATATTGACGATATGAAAGTACATTATATATGATAATGTCAGATAAGGTGAAATTTTAATGAGTAGGGCTTTATTTCCTGCTAATTAAAGTTTCAACAATCGGGCGTTTAAGGGGACTCCTCATTAGCGCAGGATGAAATGGAAATCTTGTCTCTAATTAAAAGAAAAAAGGTATGTGGTTAGAGACAAATAGAGATTCATTTCATTATTTTGGGTAATTGTATAAGGGGGATTTTTTGTGAAAAAGTCAAAAAAAATGCTAGCTGGAGCAACTCTTGCTATTGGTGTAATAGCACCACAAGTGTTGCCAACAACAGCTCATGCGGATGAGAACAATGGGGAGAGTACGGTTAACTTACGAATTTTAGAAACATCAGATATTCACGTTAACTTAATGAATTACGATTATTATCAAACGAAAACAGATAATAAAGTAGGTCTCGTACAAACTGCAACACTAGTTAATAAAGCACGTGAAGAAGCGAAGAACTCTGTCCTATTTGATGATGGGGATGCATTACAAGGGACACCGCTTGGAGATTATGTAGCGAATAAAATAAATGATCCGAAGAAGCCTGTGGATCCTAGTTATACACATCCGTTATATCGTTTAATGAATTTAATGAAGTATGACGTCATCTCTCTTGGGAATCATGAATTTAACTATGGTTTAGACTATTTAAACAAAGTAATTAGTAAAACAGAGTTCCCGGTTATTAACTCGAACGTCTATAAAGATGATAAAGATAATAACGAAGATAACGATCAAAATTACTTTAAACCATATCATGTTTTTGAAAAAGAAGTAGAAGATGAATCAGGTCAAAAACAAAAAGTGAAAATTGGCGTAATGGGATTTGTTCCACCTCAAGTTATGAACTGGGATAAAGCGAATTTAGAAGGAAAAGTGAAAGCAAAAGATATAGTTGAAACAGCGAAGAAAATGGTGCCAAAAATGCAAGCAGAAGGTGCAGATGTTATCGTTGCACTAGCGCATTCTGGTGTTGATAAGAGTGGATACAACGTTGGCATGGAAAACGCTTCGTATTATTTAACAGAAGTTCCTGGTGTAGATGCAGTATTAATGGGACATTCACATACTGAAGTGAAGGATGTATTTAATGGTGTTCCAGTTGTAATGCCTGGTGTCTTTGGAAGTAACTTAGGTATGATTGATATGCAATTGAAAAAGGTAAACGGAAAATGGGAAGTACAAAAAGAGCAATCAAAGCCGCAACTTCGTCCGATTGCTGATAGTAAAGGGAACCCATTAGTAAAATCTGATGAAAAATTAGTTAATGAGATTAAAGATGATCATCAAGCGACAATTGATTATGTGAATACAGCTGTAGGAAAAACGACAGCGCCAATTAATAGTTATTTCTCATTAGTACAAGATGATCCTTCTGTACAACTTGTAACAAATGCACAAAAATGGTATGTAGAAAAGTTATTTGCTGAAAATGGACAGTACAGCAAATATAAAGAAATTCCAGTTTTATCTGCAGGAGCACCATTTAAAGCAGGTGGCCGAAACGGTGCTACATATTATACGGATATTCCAGCTGGAACGTTAGCAATTAAAAACGTGGCAGATTTATATGTATATCCAAATACGTTATATGCTGTAAAAGTAAATGGGGCACAAGTGAAAGAATGGCTTGAAATGTCTGCAGGTCAGTTTAACCAAATCGATCCAAAGAAAACAGAGGAACAACCATTAGTAAATATAGGCTATCCTACATATAACTTCGATATTTTAGATGGCTTAAAATATGAAATTGATGTAACACAACCAGCGAAATACGATAAAGATGGAAAAGTTGTAAATGCAAATACGAATCGTATTATAAACATGACATATGAAGGTAAGCCAGTAGCTGACAATCAAGAGTTTATCGTCGCTACAAATAACTATCGTGGAAGTAGCCAAACGTTCCCGGGTGTAAGTAAAGGGGAAGTTGTATATCAATCACAAGATGAAACACGTCAAATCATTGTGAAGTATATGCAAGAAACACCAGTTATTGATCCAGCAGCAGATAAAAATTGGACGTTTAAACCGATTGTTGCAGATAAATTAAATACAACATTTGATTCTTCACCAAATGCACAAAAGTATATAAAGAAAGATGGGAAAATATCATATGTTGGACCATCTGAAAATGAATTTGCTAAATATGCAATTGATATAACGAAGAAGAACGATGATGATAAGGAAACTGGTGGAGAGAATCCAACAACACCGCCAACAGGTGAAGGAAATAATGGAGG